>PDZT01000079.1 GCA_002753105.1 Deltaproteobacteria bacterium YD0425bin50
ATGAATCAGCAATAAGCTGATTGACTTCCTCCAACGGTAATGATTCTATGAGCATCTCATGAATTGAAATGTGTTGTTTTTTCCATGCTTCAATAGCTAAAAACAGATCATGAGAATGGCCGACTTCATTGTCTCTGTAGGATCCGATGATAAACAGATTGCGTATATGAATATCGGTAATGAATAATTCAATCAGTTTAAGCGATGATACATCAACCCATTGCATGTCATCAATAAATAGTACGATGGGTTTTTTCTGATTGCATACTACTCGGACAAAGTTTTGAAACACCATATTAAATCGGTTTCTATATTGATCGCTATCAACAATAATAATTTCAGGCTGCTTTCCAATAATCAGTTCAACTTCAGGAATCACATTAATGATAATTTGTCCGCTATTTTCGAGTTCTCTGAGTAATTCCTCCCTGAGGTTAGAAATACGTTCATTGCCTTCAGAGATGATGTATTTGATTAAAATCTGAAACGCTTCAATCAGTGCAGAATAAGGAATATCCCGTTTATATTGATCGTATTTTCCAGAAATAAAATATCCTTGTTTTTGAAAAATAGGTCTTTGAATTTCATTAATTAGCGAAGACTTTCCAACACCTGAGTAACCGGAAATAAACAGCATTTCTTTAGAACCCTGAATCGTTCGATTAAAAATATCAATAATCGTTTCTATATGCTGAGTTCGGCCATACAGCTTTTCAGATATATGAAAAACATGAGGAATATCTTTTTCACCAATAGTAAAGTCATGGATTGTTCCCTGCTGAGTGTATTGATCCAAACACGTCTGTATATCATTCATGATTCCAAAAGCACATTTATATCGGTCTGCTGCTGCTTTGGATATGAGTTTCATGATAATATCTGAAATCGTACTAAAGGTATTGGGATTCAGTTCGTAAGGCGAAGGAGGTATTTTGGCGATATGGGAATAAATTATGTCTAGTTCATCATTATTTTTATATGGAAGGCTACCTGTAAATATCTCATAAAAAGTAACTCCAAGAGAATAAAAATCTGTTCTATAATCTATTGATCGATTCATTCTGCCAGTTTGTTCAGGTGAGATATATAGCAGAGTTCCCTCCAGCATATTTGGATTAGAACTTTTTGTTTTTTCTAATGACAGTTCTGTTGATATACCGAAATCAATAATTTTAACCTGATTCGTGTTTCTATTCCAGACAATATTGGATGGATTAATATCTTTGTGGATGATATTTTTATGGTGAATTTCTCCTATCGTTTTTGAGACTTGAAGCGCTATTGTTAAAAAATCGATCAGCTCGATTTTTGACTTTACAAGAATTCTATCGAGAGATTCAGCACCGAAATCTTCGATAACGATGAGGAATGTATTATTATATTTAAGTAATTCATAACATCCAATAACCCCTTCTGAATTGAGACTATGAGTAATTTCATACTCGCGTCTAAACCTAGCTAATTCTAATGACGTTGGATATTCTTTATTTAACAACTTTAGAATAACGGGAAAGTTATCGTGAATCCTTATAGCTCTATATATGATTGAATTGGAGCTTTCGAACAGTTTTTCGATAATGTCATAATTTGCAATTTGTTGAATAGGCATTAAAACACGTCCTGTATAAGTATTTTGTTCTTGTTTCTTGTTTCTAACCATCGTGCATCTTTGGAATATGCAATCATAATCTCCCTAATTATATTTACTGACCAGCTTTCAACTCTTGTGTAAGTATCAGAAACAACAAAACGCCTATTCCTATGATTATAGCACCAAACGGGAAAGCGATTTGTAAGGTAAACATCTCCATAACGACTCCTCCTAAAATCGATCCGGTCAGCATTCCAAAACTATGCGACATGGTTAATAAAGACATGACTGCTCCCATGGATTTGAATTCTTTCCCGTAAATCGTGGCAAGTGCCATAATTGGAGGCATAGCTAGGCTTCCACTAAAACCAAACAAGATACTGCTTAGAAATAATTCCCAAAAACCATGTGAAAATCCCATGAGATACATTGATAATAATGTCAATAGACCGCCCAATATAATTAAATGACGACGATTTATCCGGTCAGATAAAAAACCCATTACAGGTTGTAAAACACCGTTCGTTAAAACACCAATCATGAGAAGTAAGCCTATTGCAGAACTGTTTAAATTAAATTCCTTGTGGGCATAGATAGGTAAAAATGTCCAAATAATCCCAATACACGTAGTATATAACCATCGATATATAAACAGCCCCACGATATGTCGATTTTTTAATAAAATGATCCATTGGCTTGATTCTTTGTTCCGGTATTGGATCATTTCAGAGGATACAGGGGGTAACAGATAATAACTTAATAAAAAACCTATAAATGAAAAAACGGCCATGCAGATAAAAGCAGTTTGAATATTGAATAAATCATTGATAAGTCCACCCATTAAAGGTCCAAAACTCATGCTGGCAAACATGGACATATTAAACATGCCCATATAAAAACCTTCTTTACCTTTTGGCGTAATTTCCCCAATATATGCTTGTGCAACGGGCATAATCATCGCTGATGCGATGCCCTGAAAAAACCGTACAATAATTAAAAATGATATTTCAGTGCATAAAAGAAATGCAATTGAAACGATACTGTACAGAAATAATCCAAGGGTAATAAAAGGCTTGCGTCCTTTTTTATCTGAAAGCTTTCCAAAATAAGGAAGCATCACTGTTCGGGATATTGAAAAGGATGTGAAGATTAAACTAATGTATATACCATTGGCGCCGAGTTGATAGGCATAGACAGGTAATAGAGGAACGACAATTCCAACACCAGTAATCGTCGCAAATAACGAAAAAAAAAGTGTAAAGAATATTCGTATATCCTTGGGGGGCATTAAGACCGATTCGATACTAAACCTAAAAGTTTTAGGAGGAAAGGTTTAGAAATTACAATCGCAGCTTCAGGGCAAACTTCCATGCAGCAGAAACAACGAATACATGTTTTGTAATCGTATTGAGGAATCTTTGCGTTAGGCTTGGGAGCTGAGATGGCACTGACAGGGCAGATTTTTTTGCATTGGAGACAGCCTGTACACTTAGCAGCTAGCGGGAGTGGTCTTTCAACCATGCAGTTTTTAAATGTTTTTGATGTAAACGGCCAACGTACTAAATGTGAAAAAATTGTCGAATGCGTGGGTTGAAAATCATGAACCTGTAAATCTTCGATACGTTGTCCAACAACGGTAATTTCGTCACCTGAATTAATTCCGAATTCACGTTCAAATCCATATGTAATCGTAAATACTTCTTTTACATCTAATTTTGTAATTTGTGCAGCAACATAATCACATGCAATCGCATCTTCACCTAAAATCAGGGCACCCACCTGTTTTGGTTTACCGCTATGTCCCGGACCTTCACCTTCTAAAGCAAGAATCGCATCCATGATATGCAGGATAGGTTTAGGTTTTGTAAATCCAAACAAAAAAGCGCCATATAAATCCAGAAGAAAATGATTGAATTCATGCTTACTCGGTGCCTTCATGTGCATTCGAGACTTGTGTAAGCCGGGTAAAGAACCAAATAAATTTTTTACTGCAGCAGTGAGATAGGTGAATCCATGTGTTTTAAATTTAGGCAGATTAAAAATAATATCTACATCAAAAAATGCTTTATTAATATCAAACCGCTTATATTGAATACCATTATCATATCGAATTGTATCTGTTTCAATGCTCGTGATAACTGTAACACCTTCTGCTTCAATGATGTCCATATATCCAGTTTTTTGAAGTACTTTTTCTAAAGGAGAAAAAGCAGGAGATTCTATCAGTATAGGAATGCCGCCGAATTGTTTAACAAGTTGAACTACAGAGTGAAAAAAAATGGGATGCGTAACGATTGCTTTGTCAGGTGGTGCAGATAAGAGCAGATTCGGTTTTATAGCGACTTTGGCTCCGTGAAGCTGTCCCAGATCAAAACCAATCGCTTGAATTCCATTATGAATTTCACTGATTAAGTGATTGAGATCATAGCGTTCAACTTTAGATAAATATACGTTTGTTTTCATTTCATGTAAGCCTATCTATAGATTTTTTTGTTTTTATTTTTAGTTCAATCAATCTTCCATATACATTCGAATAAACCGTTGACAATCGCCTTGTAATCCGATTTCCTGAGCATATATTTTAAGCGTATCAATTTCTGTGGATAATTTTTGACGGATATGCTCTTTGATTTCATCATATTTTGCTTTTTTCTGAATAATGTCTTCCGATTGGTTCAGAATATATTCTTCTTCCTTAATTTTGTTTTCCAAGCCGTTAATGATAAATGGGATGTCAGAAATAAACTGTTTATGTTTATTTATTTGTGAGCGTATTTCGATAATTTTCGATTCGCTGTTGATTCCTAAACTTTGATCTGCAAGGACTTCGCAATATGGAATTTCAAGTTCTTTAATCGTTGCCTTAGCAATTTTTTCTTCATCTTCCAAGTCAATAATGACTTGTTTGATTTTTTCAATTTGTTTAAGACTATTATTTTTCATCTGCTTTGCAGTTTCGATAATTCTGCTTGTCGTATCCATAGTCTGTCCTTGTTATTTCATTAGAGAATTGTTATTTCTTCAGTATATTTTTCGATAACATTGTAAAGCTGTTCAGGCTGGATTGGTTTAGAAACATAATCATTCATACCGACTTCAAGACATCTGGTTCGATCCCCTTTCATGGCATACGCTGTCATGGCAATAATGGGAATGTCATGATTGATGACATTGGAATGAATTCCCCGTATTTGCCTAGTTGCTTCAAAACCATCCATCACAGGCATTTGGACATCCATCAGTACGATATTGTACGGAATCGTTTCTAATGCTATAATTGCTTCTTTTCCATTTTCTACAGCATCCGCATGATACCCCATTTTTTCAAGTAACCTGAGTGCTAATTTTTGATTGACCATATTGTCTTCAGCCAATAATATTCGAATATTTGAATTCGAGCCAACTGGAATTCTTTTCCTTTGCAAGGGTTCAGGTTCTATGCTGATTAGCTGTGCAGTTGGATCCACTATATGAATCAGTGTATAATACAGTCGGGTAATTTTAATCGGTTTAACGATACTGTGAGTAAACCCTTTGTCTTTTAATAGTGGGATGTCGCTTCGTTTATTGGGCGAAATCAAAATTAAACTTTTTATTGGAATATCTATATAAAGGTTGAACCATTCATCTGTATCTTCTTCAATTAATTCATAATCAATAATATAAAAATCGAAAGTTCTTCCCGATTTTTGAATACATAATAAAAATTCCTGAATGCTTGGTACAGTTACATACTGACATTGCCAATGGGATAAGTATTCTTGAATAATCGTTTTATGAGTGGTTCCATCACGTAAAACAAGTATCGCATTTTTGTGTAGGAGTTGGGGGAGTCTTGCATAAAAGCCCTTGGTATCTAACGGTGATTTTTCCAAGCGTATGGTAAACCAAAAAGTTGAGCCTTTAGACTCATTACTAAAAACGCCGATGTTTCCATTCATTTTTTTAGTAATTAATTTTGATATGGCAAGGCCTAGACCTGTTCCGCCATATTTGTAGGCAATTAATGGACTGACCTGAGAAAACGATTTGAATAAATGATCTTGATCTTCAAGTGAAATACCAATTCCCGTATCGGTTACAGTAAATTTAAGAATAACGTACTGGTCTGTTTCCTGTTCCAGTACCAAACGAATCGCTACGCCACCTCTTTCAGTAAATTTTATGGAATTATCAGCAAGATTTAGCAAAACTTGTCTTATACGTCCCGGATCGCCTCGAAGTATTTTAGGAATAGCTGGATGAATAAAACAGGAAAGTTCTATGTCTTTTTTGTAGGCTTTAATTGCCAATAAATCGACAGCATCTTCGATTGTAAACCGTATATCAAGGTCTTGAAGATCAAAATCGATTTTTCCAGCTTCAATTTTTGAAAAATCAAGAATGTCATTGATAATAGTTAATAATGCATTGGCGCTGTACTGGATCGTTTTAGCATATTCAAGTTGTTCTTTATCTAGTTCAGTTTCCATCAGCAAACTGCTCATACCGATAATTCCGTTCATTGGAGTACGGATTTCATGGCTCATGTTTGCTAAAAATCGGCTTTTTGCAATATTGGCATGTTCTGCTGTTTCTTTTGCTAGTTTTAATTCTTTTTCAGCTTGGGTACGTTCAGCAATTTCATTGCGCAATCGTTCGAAAAGTTTTGCAGTTCGAAATGCAACCGTTGCCCTTGCGATGAGTTCCTGAACCTCAAAAGGTTTGGTAATATAATCTTCTGCACCTGCCTGCAGACCTTTGACCTTATTATCCACATCAGAAATATTGGATAGAATAATGACAGGAATTGTTTTCCATTCGTTGGTTGTTTTAATATGACGACATATTTCAATACCATCTAATCCGGGCATAATCATATCTAAGAGAATAACATCTGGACGTTCTTTTTCAAGAATATTCAAGCATTCATAGCCATTTTCAGCAAGAATAACCTGAATACCAACCCCTTCCAGAAGGGATTTGATTTGCGAACGAATGGTTAAACTATCGTCAACAACAAGTATGGTTTTACCTATAAGATCCATTGAAAAACTGTATTGCGTCTCCGCTGTTAGTTGCATAGATATGATATCTTAAATCCCTCAATTGACATAGTCATAGATTTTTTTGGCATTGGTTTTGTTTTTGTGAATACCCAACTGCATTTCTTCTATTCCCATACTTAAACCAAGAAGTTGCGTAACAAGAACAGTATCTAATTGCGTTTGGGCTGGAGATAATTGTTGTATTTGTATATCATCGAACTGAATTTGACAATAGCTACATGCAGTACACAAAACATCAGCTCCTGCTTGAATGGCATCATCAATTTTTTTTTGCATAAGATCAAGACTTAACTTGTCATTCTTACCCCAAATCGGATGCCCACAACATTCTAATTTTTTTGACCAGTTGATGAGCGGTGCTTCTGTAATTTCTATAAGATGTTCAAAAATAGAGGGATTCAATGGGTTGTCAAAGTGTGTTATATGACTCGGACGTAATGCATGGCATCCATAATGAACTGCGACTTTTAAGGTTTTCAACCGGTTTTTTATTTTTGTTCGTAGGCGTTGAATACCAATTTCATCATGCAAAACGGTTAGAATATGTTTTACTTTTGAATGATTATTCCACATCAGATTTTCTTTTTTTAAAATCTCATTTACCTTATCTTTTAATTCCTTGTAATTTTGTAAATAAAACTGAGCGTGCTTAAATGAGCCATAACAGCATTTACATGGCGTTAAAATATCAACTTGTTTACGTTCAGCTAAAGCCATATTTCTTGCGGCAGACAGAATATACGACTCAAAGTTCAGATTTCGTATTGGATAGCCACAACAATTAAATTTGATATCCACCCAATCCATGTCAAACAGATCAAATAAGGCTCGTGTTGAGGAATCGTATTGTTCTATATAATATGGAATTTTACAACCTAAAAACAGCGCATATTTCATAGTCTCTTATCCTTATGTTATCCTAATCGGTTAGTATTGGCCTTATCAAAAAATGTCAGATCAACAGAAAGCTGTTTTAATTCATAAAAAATATCAGTTATTGGAATGCGTTGAGGGCAACATTCCTGACATTTATAGCAGGTGAGACAATCCCAGACCAGAGGTGAACGAATCGCTATATGGAGAAGCCGCATTCGCATTAAGTTCATGATTTGTTGAGGACTTACAAGTAATTCATTTGGATTATTCGCAGCACTTGCCATAACTGGACACGCATTTGTACAGGTTTGACATTGAATACAATAAGTAAATGTTTCTGGACGCAAAGTGAGATGAAAATACTGATATGCAAACCGATCCTGAATACGACGATAAACCTTGTGATAATCTATGGGAATTAAGTGTTTTTCATCTGGTTTTTGAACCAATGTAGTTCTGCATACTGTATAAGGGTCTTTAATGCCTTTTTCATGTAAAGATCGTTTAGTTGTTAACCACATATCCTGAAGATTGATC
The DNA here is from genome assembly GCA_002753105.1 of Deltaproteobacteria bacterium YD0425bin50. GTDB lineage: Bacteria > Desulfobacterota > Desulfobacteria > Desulfobacterales > YD0425bin50 > YD0425bin50. The sequence goes on from PDZT01000079.1 coordinate 8,053, forward strand.
CCTGAAGAACATACTTGAGTACACCGATAGCATGAGGTACACACATAACTTGCAATTTGAAAATCTGGGTTGATGATTTCAGTATCATGTTGGTTTTTGATAATCGCTTTTGTGGCCGATAATTTTTCTGAAGGTAATATTTCAGGGATATTCAGAATTTGATATACGGGCGCTACAGAACAGTTCAGACTGCATGTTCCACAATGCGTACATGCATCCAGTTCAATAGCTCGTCTGGTTTCAGAATTCGCTGTATTTTCTGGCTTTGGATCTGCAACACTGCGAATTAGCAAACTTAACGGCGCGGTAACAATATGTAAGAATTTGCTAAATGGCAAATAGGCAAGACCAATAAAACAGGCTAAAAAATGGATATACCATAACCATGTATCCATACGAATCTTGTTTAACAACGGCGCTGCTGGACTTAATGCTTTGGATATCGGAAAAGATATAAATGCCCATGTGGGTTTACTGTGACAGTCAGCGCAGCTTCCTATATGGACATCCTTACCTGTTTCCAGGATTTCATTCGAAATGTTACTTGTGTTAAAATCGGAAAAAACAACATGAAATTCTGTTGCCCAGTAAGCTTTTAAGGCTTCGACATCTTCTGTGGCTGATGGATCGCCATAGTCATTGACCATTTGATCAAAAACAGGTTCAGAAAAAATTTTAACGGCTTCAAGTAGAAAACCGGATATAAAAATAATGGCCAGTAATACGATTGCGAAGGTATCCCTTGAATTGGTCTTCAAAAGAGGCTTTTTTTGAATATATCGGCGGCCAACAACCATGATAATTCCTACAATAGTCATCAGACCAAAAATATTGCGTAAACATAAATACGGATTGACCGTCGAATAATAACCCGAAAATAGTGCTGTGCTAACAATATCTTCCATAGCATGCATGAATAAAAGCAGGGTAAACCCCAAGAATATACATATATGAGCTATCCATCTGAATGGATCATTCTTGATAATGTGGAGTTGTAACACGACTTCAATAATAAATGTCTTGATGATATTAACGCATTTTACACTAAAAATTGATCCAATGACCGCTTTACTTGCATCCTTAATCCGATCAACCCATCCATAATGCGTACCTCGCAGTTGAGTGTTTAACGTAAACCAGCTCACGAGTCGGTAAAGTAACCCGAGAATACAAATTCCAAGAGATAAGTATAAGGAGATCGTAAAAATCACAGTATAACCCCTTTTTTTAATGGAAGTTTATATAGCTTTCCAGAAAAGTTTTTTGCTTTCTGAAAAAACTATAGATTAAATTTAATGAATATCAAAAATGTAAAAAAGCACAAGACTTGTGTCAAGTAAAAAAACAGGTTTCTTCACATATTATATTAAATCTGCATTTGTAGCCTTTCTAATGATAATGGAACTATACAATAGGTGTATCATCAACATGAGTATGAATACTACATATAAAACGGCACTACTTTTTAGGGGAAACCAAACAAGAATAATTGCAGTTAGCCCTTGAAGAATGTTGATTGAGAAATAAAAACAGCTTACAAACACATGAGAAAAACCGAGTCGTGTAAATAATTGGTATAAATGCCGCCGATGGGCTTGAAATACAGGTTCTTTTCGTATCAAGCGTGCAATGAAAGTAAAGCTCGTATCATAAATAAAATGAAACAACAAGAGAGGTATTACCCAAAAAGGAACTGAACTTACAGAAAAGTTTGATTTGAATAACGCAAATAATGAAAACAAAAAACCCAAAAATACACTCCCCACATCTCCCATAAAAATTTGGGCTTTTGGAAAATTAAATATCAAAAAACCGAGCGTACTACAAATAAGAAACATACAGATATATGCCATCTGCATGTCATTATATATAACACTAATCACTCCATAAAAAACACTGGTAAGGATTGCTGTTCCGCCAGCAAGACCATTAATACCATCCATAAAATTAAAGGCATTGGTCAAACCCAATATCCAAATACCTGTAATGATATACCCAAACCATCCCAAATTTACCTGCCTGCCTGAAGGTAATTGAAGACTGTTTAGATAACAACCCAGCAACATCACAAACATCGCGCAGCCCAATTGAAATAACAGTTTTTTTAAAAAAAAAATATTGAATACGTCATCACAAAAAGAAATCATGGCAAGCATACAGGGTGCAATCACAATGATGCAACTCCATTGAATGAAAGATAAGTTGAAAGTTGGAGTAAAGAAATAGCTATTCATGACCATCCCGATCATGTATGCAATCACAATTCCTAAACCGCCACTTGTTGGTATTGGGCGGAGGTGTGATGATCGTGTATTGGGATGGGCAATAATGAATTTTTTTGCAATGATAAGTCTGCATATGGCAGCAGAGAGTATCAATTGAATAACGCCAATGAATAGCGCAATAGTCATATTCATTTATTTTATTAGAAATATTTTGATTTTTTCAATACGTTATTCGTGCCGTGACAAAATTGTAGGGGCGAACCTTGTGTTCGCCCTACAAAAGGGCGATGACAAGCATCGCCCCTACATTGTGTCCGAAACGAAGATCATCGCCAATTTATCTCATTGGATTACGCCTGCAACTGCCTTTTCCTTTTATAAAACGTAACCGGACACCTGTTGGATCATTATGGCCTGCCCCTCGAAACCCTCGAATCCAAAGTGCCTGAAAGGTGTCATCTTTTATAAAATTCCCCCAAAGTCGAATGGTTTGACCTTGCACAACACATCTCGGTAATTGATCAGATGAATACCGGACTGAAATGGTTTTTGAATCAACCAAGGGAATTTCATTAGGTGTAGCATTTATATCATTGGGTTGAGAGATATTTTCAGACACAACAAATCGTTTTAATGGTTCAATGGTCATGGTTCCATTGTTATAGTCAAGGCTAACGACTCGTCCTATGATTGCATCCATCGCAAAGGAAAAGTCAGGTATAATATAATTCAAAAAAAAGAAGTAGCTAAAAAAAATCCATGTTTTTTTTTGCATGTAATCCCTAAAAAATATGAATAATAATTCATTTTGTTGAACGCTATTGTGCCTATGATTTAGTCTTGACCGCTAATTCCATGATAGCGTAAACCGCGCCAAAAACTTCGTCTATATCGTCAATTTTGGCTCTCGTTTGATTTTTGGTGAAAATATTACGTTCGAGTTTCCCAAATTGCCATACTTCTGCATCTGTTACAATTCCATAGACAACTTGTTCTTCGTTTTGGTTAAGTTTTTGGGCTGCTACTAATTCCGCTAAACATTGTCCCCACCCTTTAGTAAAATCATTCTGCTTTGCTTCTGCTACAAGCACAACGGGGCTGCCTAAAACATTCTTTCCAAGTTCTGACCGATTTGCGATTATATAATCTGGAGTTCCCGACAATATATTATCCGCAACGATCGATTTATGGCTCCAAAGGGAATATTGCTTGATAAATTTTTTACAGACTTCTCTCAAGATAGGATATATCACATTTTCACATCTGGATGCTTCTGATGTAAAAATATCAAAATGAGTATTGTCGAACTCAAATTCCTTAACAAAGTATTCGGGTGGTGCAACTGGGGTTATCAATAAAAAATCTTCTTCAACATATCTAATTTGATAAGTTTTTTGGACCTCATCAGGCGATTTAAAATCTGTAAATGCCATTCTATGATATCTCCAACAATTTAGCTGCCAGTATTTATACCCGATGTAAAAAATTGCGGCATACAAAAATATTATAAACTTTAAACCAAATCGGACATTCTATGGTAATAAAAGGTTTTAACCTGTCATAGGGAGTTAAATACCATGCCTGTTGACTCATAGGAACATCATCTACCCAGTTGGGAATTTCAAAACCTATTTCATGGCACAAATAACAGGTAGTTGCTGCAAGTAATGCATCAAATCTATTATGGTTTAAAATCAGAGGTTCGCGAACAATAGAAATGTCTTTATAATATCTAAACATGTCAACAAAGTTCATAAAAGGAATAAGCCAGTCCCTTTGAGCATTGTTTCTTTTAATCATCTCCTGTTTCACTTTGTGTAACATCTTTAATTAACTCTTCTAAAAATATACGATTTCTATAATCAATTTCTTTTGTTGGAAAGTGGTTATTTAAAATAGTATCAATTTGTTCTATTGAATTTATTTTTAGTTCTCTCACTAACAACTGAATGTCTTCAAAATCTTTTGTATCTGCTCTTGAGGACATTACTTTCATAGCTAATATAAATTCAGGAGGAGGCATATAAATTGTCAGATTAGAATAAGCTAAATGAACTTTTTTTGTCAATTTTTTGCCCATTTCTACTGTTTCTTTGACTGCATCATTGAGCCAAGTTGGTATTAAACCATGTTTTACTGCAATTTCTTGAAGTAGAGGAATAATTTCTTTTTTTCCTTTAATGAAAATAGAATCAATATCATCTGTCATTCTATCATCTTTGTAAATTAAAGTGATGTAAGAACCTCCAAAAACACAAATTTCTCCTTCAATACATTTGATTTTAAGTAGGTCATTCAGTTCATTCAAGTATTTCTCCATATTAGACCTATTCATTTTACTTGAAGCTGTTAGATAGTCTATTTGGGATTTATCAACCTTCATAACACAAGGTTACCATAACTTCAGATCAGTTCTCAGATCAATGGATGCCAAAAACTGTATATTGGAATAATCTTTTTTATTGATAGTTGAATCATAATAAAACCACTTATGTTTCAAGCTAAATCCCATATATTGACTAAATGGAAACGTAACAGCGTTGATCACTTCACTATAAAGATATCCACCGTCGCTTTTAAATGGCGAAGAAAACATATCCAAATCAAATGAATACTTAATATCTTTCCACAACTCATAATCAAAAGAGGAAACGCCTTCAAAACCATAAATTCCCTCTTCAGATGGTCCCTGCACTTTTTTTTCAAAACCAGTACCTATTTTTATTTTTAACCGCTTTATTGTAGCATCAATCCCAAATGTTTCTCTAATAGAAATAGGTCGCTCAATACCTGCTTCTTCTTGTATTACTGTATCTATCTGGGATTTGTGATACGGTTGAAAACTTGGGCGCAAATTCCAATTATAAATCAGAGTTCCTTTAAGTTGATTTTGTAAATAAGTATCTGACTGTTTAGCATATAAAATATACGGACTCAACGTCAGCCGATGCATCTTGTTGTATAAACAAAAAAATATTCTGTTTTCCATGCCCCATTGTTTATAGGTATTCGTCGGTTTACCAGCGGGTGGAGCTATGTTATCGGTTCTATTGACACTTGACGTATTATAATAGTTGGCTAGAAAAACGTCAACGGTTGTTCTAAACCGTTTATCAAGATAACTGAAATTATTCTTAAAGAGAATTTGTTTTCCTTTAATATCTGCCATTACATGATCAGTTACATTTTTCCATGTATTTTGATAGCTAATGGGCTTGCCGAGGATATAACCAATCGTATCAAAGCTCGCTTGAGGACAAACAACACGATATTGTCTTTTATTTTCAACAGGATATCCCTGAATCAGTCCATCCTTAAACCCATTCACTATCATATCTGTTTGTTTGCTATATACTTGTTTTAAATCGTCTCCAGAGAGATTGAATACAAAGATCGGGTAGTCATTATGGATCGTATTTAAAATATCTGATTGCTGAATTTTTCCTTTGAAAATACTAGCAGTTAACGTATCTTTATTAACTATCGCAATTTCGGCATTGTAAGTATCTCGTAGTAAAAAACAAAACCGATCATTATCTATCGGATATTCCGTGTCTGGATTGGTTAAAATGACTGTTTCTTCCTTGTTAAATCGTTTTCGCCAATGCGCAAGCCGTGTACAAAAATTTTCATAGGCTGTATTGACTGGTCTGCGTACTGATGTTGCATCTGTAATGATTCTTTTTTCAAGATGTTCAATTGAGATACGGTTATCCACTGAGACATCAAGGAAATAACATGCGTTTTTTTCTTGAAGCATGAGTACAGAACGACCATCAAGCATATCTATTCGCGTAGCTTGACTATTATACAGTTTCCCAGAACTATCCCCTCCACAAACCGCCATGTCAATTTGTTGATGCGTTTTCAACAATTCAAGTGTATCTTCAAGTTCAAGACCTGATAATAATATTACATGACGTATGCCTTTGGCTTTAATGTCTTTAAGTTGCAGAGAAATGGCTTCAGATTCGTTTTTAAGTTCAATATTGTAAATATTTTTCTCTGCAATATCAAAACGGATCTGGGATGATGAAATGCCAAGTATTGCTATTCTGGTATCTCCATGAGAATATATCGTATAAGGTTTAAATACAAGATTCGCACCGATACTAATATTCGCTGAAAGAAGCGCTGTACTTTTTTTTTGGCTGATGGATTCAAGTGAATCTATACCGATATGAAGGTCTTTTGATGATATTAGCGTTGCATTACACCCTAAAATATCTAAAAAATCCATGACCAATGATCCATAAGAAAATTTTGAAAGTAATCCCGGATAAAACGCATTCCCTAAATCCAAATACAGGTCTATAGGTTTTGTTTTTTTTGCGGATAGTATCATTTCTGCAATATTGAGCATTGGATCTTGCTGGGCTGGCCCATTTTCATTGACTAAGAAATCACCTTCAAGATTTGTTGTAAAAATAATAGATACACTTTGTTTTGCGAAACCATGTGAAATTGAAATATAACTCATTAAGATTAAGACTAAAAAGGTTTTAAAAATTAATCGCATATTCATTTATTTGCCATTCTGTTGAGGGATTGAAAGATTGGTATCCGATGGGGAGCTTTTAAGATGTTCAACTTCTAATCTCTTGTTTTGTTCTT
>PDZT01000483.1 GCA_002753105.1 Deltaproteobacteria bacterium YD0425bin50
AACTTAAAAAATTTCATAAAATTTATTCAAATCGCTATATTATGGACAAAAAGGTCAAAACGTCATTTTTGCAAACAACCAAATCCTAATTTATTATGAGTGTCAACAATAAAAAATATTTTTTTTATTCAACCCTTCACTCAATCCGTATTTTATTCTTTATTTCTACTACAATATCATTTAATAAATCGAAAAACTTTTATCTCTTTGTTTGACAACTTGGTAAAAGTCATTCTGCGACAGAAGGATTGAATTAATGTTTTTTTTAATAAAGAGTCTAGAACGCAGGCTTGGAATTTATGTTACTCTGGGTCTGCTTATCTTTTCAATCATTACGGGAGGCTTCACCTATCGTTGTGCATACAGATATCAGCTTAATGCGACAATGAATTTGCAAAATCAACTTGTTCGCACCATTCAGAAACAAATCGAAGTCGCAGTCTATGCAATTAATGAAGATATTGCCAGTGAGACGCTAATCGGTCTGCTGACAAATCCTGTTCTGAAATCAGCACGTATTGAATCTATAGATGGAATTAGATTTGATCAGGGGATTGACTCGGACACGGATTTCAGTAAAGCCCATCATTACCCGCTTTTTTCACCGATTAACGAAACAGAGCGTATTGGTACCTTGATATTGATTCAGGATGACAGACATGTTAGCAGGGAGGCTGGAAGAATTTCTATTTTCTTAACGATTGTACTGCTTCTGCAAATCCTGATAACAGCTATTCTTATCACCGGAGTATCGCGCCGTGTTATGAGTAAACCTATTGCCGATCTGGCACAGTCTCTCGTCTCTATCATTCCGGGCAGCGGGCAGCGTCTTTCAATCAAAAAAATTCACGTTAATGATGAGATAGGAATGCTTTCAAACAGAATCAATTCCTTGATCGATGCCTCGGAATTAGCGTTGGCAGAAAGATCGTCTGCAATGAAGGCTGCAGAGGACGCTACCAGAGCCAAAAGTGAATTTCTGTCCAATATGAGCCATGAAATCAGAACGCCCATGAATGCTGTAATTGGGTTTACTGAGCTGATAATGAAGACAAAACTCACTGATAAGCAACTCGATTATTTATATAAGATAGATAGTTCAGCGAAGTCTCTTTTGGGGATTATTAATGATATTCTCGATTTTTCTAAGATTGAAGCTGGAAAACTGGAGATGGAATCCATCAATTTCAGGCTCGATGATCTTATCAATAATATTACCGATATCCTATCGGTTAAGGCAGCGGAAAAAAACATCGAGCTGACCAGCACTATCAACAGTAGTATTCCAAATACTCTCAAGGGTGATCCCCTGAGACTGAATCAGGTTCTGACGAATATAGCCAACAACGCGGTTAAGTTTACAGAATCGGGGCATATTCATATAAAGGTAGAGCTTGTGAATATAGAAGAATGCCATTGTATGCTTAAATTTTCCATAACCGATACCGGTATCGGCATGACAAAAGAGCAGATATCTAAGCTGTTTTTCGCTTTTTCACAGGGAGACACTTCAGTAACACGGAAATTCGGCGGGACAGGTCTCGGTCTTACGATATCCAAAAAACTGGTTGAGATGATGGGCGGAGAGATAATGGTTGAGAGTGAACAGGGCAAAGGGAGTACTTTTTCATTTACAGCCGGTTTTGCCTTCAGTAAAGAAGAACCATCATCCATGAGACCGAAACCGTCAGTTGAAGATCAACTGGATATCAGAATTGAGGGTGCAAAGGTACTTCTAGTTGAGGACAATGAATTAAACCAGCAGGTGGCAAAAGAGATACTGGAAAGTGCGGGAATGATCGTGGAGATAGCCAGTAATGGTCGTGAAGGTGTTGATGCGGTATTTAAAAACGTCTATGACATCGTGTTGATGGATATTCAGATGCCAGTGATGGGAGGATATGAAGCTACGCAATTGATCAGAAAAGAGGCACGTTTTGCTGATTTACCCATTATTGCCATGACCGCACATGCTTTACATGGATATCGTGAACACTGCATCGACATTGGGATGAACGATTATGTTAGCAAACCCATTGATCCTGCGGTATTATTTAGCGTCATTATGCGTTGGATTAAACCGGGACTACGTTCCTTTTGTCCTGAGATTAAAGTTCAACGTGAACAGAACAAAATACAGAATGATGCCGTTGAACTTCCAGATGCCCTTCCCGGAATTGATATTCAGGCTGGTCTTCAGCGTATCAATAGAAATAAACAGTTATATAAACAATTGCTGTTCGAGTTTGCGACAACATACGCTAATTTAGCAGAAGAGATCAGAACTCAAATAAATCAAAATAACTTTACCAGCGCTCATCAAATTGCTCATACGGTTAAAGGCGTTGCGGGAAACCTTGCGATTGACAGTGTTCAATTCGCAGCTTGTGAGTTAGAAATTGCCACAAAAGAACATCAGCCCGGAAATAATTATGCCCAATTATTGTCTAACCTTGAGGATGCCTTAAAACCAGTAATGAAATCGATCAAGAGCTTAGAAAAAGACGCTGTAGAAAAACAGACCTCGCCAAAAGCACAGATGGATTTGGAAAAAGTTAAACCCCTCCTAACACAGATAGACCAATTACTTAACGTCAACGATTCCTATGTTGAGGATTATATCAATATTGAGAAGTATTTACATGAATTAAAAAATGTCATAGGTTCAGGCTTTGATGAACAGATAAAACAAATTGAAGAAGCGATCCACAATTATGATTTAAAAAATGCGCAAGATCCGTTACAGCATATTATGAATGCCTTAGAAATAACTTACAGGTTTTCAGATAAATAATTGCAAAGATGAACGATTGTAGGGGCGAGGCATGCCTCGCCCCTACGGGAATTTACCACTTTTCATTTTGCGCTCAATTGTGAAATTTAATATTGAAAATCTATACGGTTCGGAGGGAGGGATTATGAACACAATAAAACCATATATTGGAATTACCATGGGCGATCCTGTTGGCGTTGGCCCGGAAATTATTTTATCTGCACTATCACATGCAAGTATTTATAACCAATGCAGGCCTCTCATTATTGGAGATATGACAATTCTTGAAAGGGTTGCAGAATATTATAACTTACAGATACAATTTCATGCCATTGAAATACCCGATCAGGGTAAATATGTTCATGGAATTATTGATGTT
>PDZT01000484.1 GCA_002753105.1 Deltaproteobacteria bacterium YD0425bin50
TAGCACTGATTGGGGAATGTATTTGTATCATGGGAAATGAATTAATGTTCAGACATTCCTATTGCTGCGGAACCCGATTTAACTCTCCAGCAATGATTGCAAATGCATGGGAAAACCGGGCAGATGTTTATTCTTCAATAGGCGCTCTATTCGGTGTTATCTGTGCTCAACTGGGTTTTTTGGTAATGGACCCAATCGGGGCTATTATCGTTGCAATTTTTATTGGAAAAAGTGCTTATGAAATGTTTCATACCGCATGGAATGGTATTCTTGAACGGTCTGTGGATAATTCCATAGAAAAAAGAATCCGCAAAGAAGTAACGAAACATACGGAAATCATCAACGTCGCTTCATTGCGAACCCGAGAACTGGGGCCGTATCTGGCGATAGATTTAAGACTATCGGTTTCGCCTGATATAACTTTGAGTGAAGGCTTTGAGATTTCAAGCCGCATTAAGGATAGTTTGTTAAAGATAATCGATAAAAAAGTGGGAATAATCAACGTGATCCCAACAGGATATTATGAGAAAGGATAATGATGATGGATGATGATCTCAAACTAAGTAATCATAAAAAAGAAAATGGTTATGGAAATCGTAAAACAAAATGGTGGATTGCTGCTACTTTTTTATTGGCAATCGTTGCGCTAGGGTTATTACTAATTGTTTTATTTCCGGGTTTTGTTGAAAAAAATTTCGGTATTACGCTGCCTGAAAAAGATGAAAACGGAAAGCATTCGAGTACAACAGCTTATCTAGGCATTGAAATACAGGATTTAAAAGATGGCATGGCTAAGGCGCTGGATTTAAAATCGACCAGTGGTGTTGTTATTAGTAAGGTTGCGCCTGATTCACCAGCTTATGTAAGCGGACTCATTGCCGGAGATATTGTTTTACAGTATAATCGGACAAAGATCGAAACCGTATCCAAGCTTCAGGATTTAATTGCCAAGGATGATCCCGGAGATACGGTTAAAATTGTAGTGGATCGGAACAGTAAGAAAAAAACGTTTTACGTTACACTTCAGGAACGGCCTTCAACTTTAATGTTGACTGCCGGGCCTCCTTCATCTTCACAATCCACAACAACAACAGTGGAATGGGGATGTACTATTTCTCCTCTTTCTGTTGAGTTGATTCAAAAATTATCGCTTCCTCCTTCACTCAAAGGGGTTGTGGTGGTTAGTGTGGATTCCACTGGCTTGGCAAAAACAGCGGGACTACTGCCCGGTGATGTCATTGTCAGCGTCAACCGAGAATCAACGCCGGATATGTACAGTTTTTATAAAGCCATTGAAAATGAAAAATCTCTTGCGTTGGAAGTGTATCGGGATGGACGTATTCTTTATCTTCAAATACAACAAGGTTCAGCATTACCGCCATTAGCGACCATTGCAGGTTCTTCGACGGATACTACTACAAGCACGCCTTCTCTGCCGCAGCGTGTAGCCGTAGCCGCCAATGGAGATGATTTAGGCGCTCAGATGGCTATGCGGTTTGGAACAGCACCGTATTTTATTGTTATTGATCTAAGTACTTATCAGTTTGTGGTCATTGAAAATGATATGTCTGATTCCAGAGGGTTTGGTATTACCGCAGTACAACTGATTGCCGCTCAAGGCGCAAAAGCTACAATAGCTGGCGCTTATGGCCCACAATCTTATGATGCCTTAAAAGTTCTGAATATCATTCCTTATATAGCGAATCCCGGAAAAATTTCCGATGTACTGAATCAATATCGTGCGTTACAGCTTTCTCAAGTGAGTGATCCTACGCTTCCCGGATATGGGTATGCAAGAAGTATTATCACTACAGGCGGGCCGCCTTCATCCACTACTGATACAGATACAACAGATACAGATGAAGAGCAAAGCGGATATAAGGGAATGCCTTATACGATTCCGCCAAAAGGCAAGTATGACCCTGCACTTGACCCGGCAAACGCAACTCAATCGACAACAGCTACTACAACTCAATCAACGGCAGGTAGCTCAACAGCAGGTAGCTCAACGGCAGGTACTTTAACCGCAGGGAGTACACTCAATTTGAATCAGCAAGCTCAATATTGTTATTGTCCGACCTGTAATATTGTATATGAGCATCCGGCAAGTGTTCCCTGTTCATCTTTAGTGTGTAAGGAATGCGGCGGCAGATTGATCAGTCTTAGTTCAGGTCAGAGATCATCCACAACACAGGCTGTGGCAACTTCTTATACGTCTCTGCCTCAGCGGGTTGCTATTGCTGCTAATTCAAATGATATAAACGCTCAGATGGCAGACCGTTTTGCCTCAGCACCTTATTTTATCATTGTGGATTTGGCTACTTACCGGGTAACAATCATTCAAAATGATAGTTCATCGAGTTATGGTATTGCAGCAGCGCAGCTTGTTTCAGCTCAAGGAGTTGGCGCTACAATTGCCGGCGCCTATGGTGTGCCAATTTACTATGCCTTGAAAGCACTGGATATCATGCCATTGGTTGCTGATCCGGGAAAAGTTTCTGATGTTTTACTTCAGTATCGATCTTATTCTTTAAAACAACCCAGCCTTTCATCTCTTTTAACAGGGACTTCTCAAAATATCGTTTCTACTGGAGGGTCTCCGTTTACATCGGATACGGATACAGATACGGATGATACTGAAGAAGAACAGAGCGGTTATAAAGGCTTGCCTTATACGATTCCGCCAAAGGGAAAATATGATCCTACTCTTGACCCGGCAAATGCACTACTCACAGCAGGTTCATCACAGCGGACAGATTATTGTTATTGCCCAACTTGTCAAATTTTAGTACCTCATCCACCAAGTATTCCATGCGCGGAACTCTCATGTCCCCAATGTGGAAACAGGTTGATGAACTGGGATTCTGCAACGCTTCCACTCAATACAACAACCACAACAATACCGTTATCAACTTATACTACCCAGCTTCCGAACCAAGTCCAGACCCGTTCAGGAAGTACAACCGTAATCGCAGGTCAGCCAGCAACCATACCACCGATGGGGCAATCGGGTGCGGGAGTAACCACAACAACCGTAGCAGGAATTCCAAATATTTCAGCCGGAAGTGTAGCAGGACAACCTGCAACTATACCGCCGATGGGTAGTAGTCAGCAAACGACAACTACATTAGTTGGAGGTCAGCCG
>PDZT01000485.1 GCA_002753105.1 Deltaproteobacteria bacterium YD0425bin50
ATATTTTTTTCTTTTTTTCCGAACTGCCAGAATCGTCCTGTGGTTAAATTTAAAACCGTTCAATCAGCTTATCAATAAGAAAGGTGCTTTCACGCATGGCTTGTTCGCTAAACCTGCCAAACCATGAAGCAATTTTTGAAAATTCTGCACAAAACTCTTGTTTATCGCCAAGATCTAACATGTCAAGATTTGAAGCGATAGAGGCTATGTAGTCTTTTAGCAATTGTCTCCTTTCAGTAGAAGCAAAAATAATTTCTGAATACAGCGCAGGGTCTTGAGCAAAAAGCCGTCCTACCATGCCAATTTCAAGACGGTATATTGGACTTGAAAATTCAAGAGACCGGTATAGGTCTGTTTGTTTCCGACATAAAAACTGGCCAAAAGCAAATGTAGCAAAATGGCGTAAACTTTGAACAATGGCCATGATTTCATCATGCTCTTTTGCATCAGAACCAACGATAACAGCTCCCCAAGTGCTTAACTGATCTAAGAGCCATTGACACGCTTGGTGATCTCGACCCGGCGTATAAACAATTATTTGTTTATCCATAGATGAGGTGCTTGGGCCAAATAAAGGGTGTAATCCAATTACAGGGCCTGAGTGAGCTTCAAGCATGGAGGCAAGCGGTTCCATTTTTATGCTTGTAATATCTGCTAAAATACACCTTTTAGGTAAAAATGGACTCAACTGTTGAATAACCTGAGAAGTTACATCAATTGGAACAGAGATCAGTGCAAGGTCTAAATTAAGACACAACGATTCAATATTATCCCAATTCCGTCTTCCCATTGTCCGAACATGATATCCTGCCTGTTCAAACCATCGGACAAAATATTTTCCCATTTCGCCTTTACCACCGACAATTAACACAGTTGCCCCTTCATGAATTCCTTTTTGTGCCATATGTGTACTTTGCCTAAAACGGGATTGACGCAAAATAAATCGAAACAATTCTTCAATATAATTCGGATCAAGCCCAGCCTGCTGTGCTTGATGCCTACGGTCTGAAATCAGGTTTTCCTCACGAGCAGGATGGTAAATGGACATTCTGTGCGCTTTTTTAATTTGAATAATGTTTTCAACTTCATGTTGACGGTCTGCAAGCAATCCGACTATTTTTTGATCAATCTGGTCAATTTGTTGTCGTAATTCATTTAAGACCTGATTTGGGTCTTGACCCTGTTGAAGAGAATTTTCGTTTACAACACTTTCTTTTTTCATATCAGTTTCCTGTTTACTTCGTTATGATTTGTTTGTTGTTTCGGTTATCCACTTTACTTCATCCGTCCAAGCAATTCCCTTAATTTCTAAATACTTCAAAGCTTCTTGTATAAATCCGCATTTACAAAACACAAACAATACTGCTTTTTCAACCTTTTCCAGTTCCATCAAAATTTCTGCTTTTTCTTGAAAACGCATGGCTTCATCCAATGAAAACATATCTTCCTGTCGATTTTTGACTTCCCCGATCAATGAATACTCACCGGCTTTAGCTCTGGCAAACACATCAATCTGAATATCTCGTTGATGAATCGGCGCAGACTTATAGGACCAGACGCTCTTGTATTCAGTGAACTTAAAATCTTCGGGTAAATTGTGCATCCAAGATAAATACAGATTATTGTGTTTATAGGACTGATACATCAACTGCTTGATGATCATGAATTCAGCAAACATGCCTTTGTAATGGCTGAATTGTCCATCCAGTTGTTTATATTTTGCCTTGTATTGTTCAAACAAGGCTTTGTATTCATTGGTGATTTCTTTGGGATCAAACCCTTGAATTTCTTTTTGATAAATCCCTCGAAACACCTTATCAAAAATATTATCCTGAACCCCGCGATAGTCGAAATTGGTCAGGCCTTGTTCAATGATATCTGCTTCCACTAAGGCTTTGAGTTTCTTTTCCAGTTCAGCGTCTGACATTTCAAATTTTAGGTCTTTGCGAATTTCTGCCCGTGTAACTTCCCGATCCCTATGTTTACACAGATACAATACAATATTCTTGGCATGGATTTCATTTATTGTAGAAAACGCATAGAGAATATATTCTATCCATGTGCCACGAATACTGCCGCGTTTATTTAGCGTTTCAAATTCAAGCGTTTTCAGAACGCCTTCACGGGTAGTAAAATTTTTTTCTGGACAGATCGAGCGCATTAACCCGCTAATATAAAAAGGATTTCCTTCACTTAATTCAGCTATTAACTGGACAGTAGCCTCTGTTACAGGCACATCTTCGGTTAAGGAATATTTCCAAACCATTTCTTCTGCTTCGTCCAGAGGGATATTTTCTAAAAAAGTAATTTGAAAGCGTCCGGGCATTTTCAATACATCATGCATGAGCATCCCAACCCAACTGCCTGAAATCAACAGCGGAGCGTTTTTATATTCCGCAGTACTCATATAGGGCTGTGCAAAATCACTGATCCGATTTTGGCATTGACGATCTCTATATATTTTACGGTTCAAATATTGAAATTCGTCAATAATCTGTAGCACGCGGTCATCATGAATTTCCGCAATCGAGCGTGGTGCGTCTCTAACGGTGTGCCATAACAAAGAAACGGATTCGTCTTTTATTAAAGTTTTTACATTACTAATCATGTCGATCAGATGTACCTGAGATTCATCTTTAGCGATTTTGATTAAATTTTCAAAAGGGAATTGCTTAATTTGTAAGTATTCATGTTTTCGGGATTTAAAAGCAATGTAGTGTAAAATAAACTTTGTAAAAAAATCTTCGCAAAACTCAATTGCCCATTGATTTTCTTCTCTTACCTCATAGTAAAATGGAATCACGCCGTCATTCATATCAAAAACAATGTTGTACAACCTCTGAAGCAGTGCGGTTTTCCCCGTCTTTCGTCTCGATAATAAAGCACGACTAGGCGATAATTCTTTTTTGATTTTTGCTGTCCATGCCAACAGTTCTTTCAATTCTTTTTTGCGACCCGTAAACAACTCGGGGTTGCCTATTTTTTCTTTCATGTAAATTTTCATAAATTGATCCTTAAACTATGTTTTTTTTTCATTTTTCTGTCATTGCGAGCGACTGAATATTGCCGGGAATGTCGTTTTATGTGCATGTTTGAAGTATTCAAACCACCATCTATAGATTTTCAAATATTAAATTTCACAAT
>PDZT01000486.1 GCA_002753105.1 Deltaproteobacteria bacterium YD0425bin50
GTGCGATTGATTTTTTGATAAAACCTGTTGAATCAGATCATATGCGGATTCTACTCGATAAAGTCCTCACTACAAAAGATGAAGAGCAACCCGATAAATCATCAATAATGCCAACCACCCAAATTGTAACGCAAGATAAAACCATGCGTTACTTATTAGAAATTATCCAGAAAGTAGCCAACAGTAATGCATCTATTCTGATTCAAGGTGAAAGTGGAACGGGAAAAGAACTATTTGCCCGGTTTGTACATGAAAATAGCAAACGTGTAAAATCAAAATTTCTGGCTATTAATTGTGCTGCGTTACCCGAGTCTTTGCTTGAAAGCGAATTGTTTGGCCATGAAAAAGGGTCATTTACAGGTGCAATAGCCAAAAAACTAGGGAAATTTGAACTGGCAAGTTCAGGTACGCTCTTGCTGGATGAAATTACCGAAATGCAGATACATCTTCAATCCAAATTATTGCGTGTAATTCAGGAAAAAGAATTAATGCGTGTTGGTGGCGAACAAACCATCAAAGTGGATGTGCGCGTCATTGCAACTACAAATCGCGATATCAAAGAGGCAATAGACCAAGGCACCTTCAGGGAGGACCTGTACTACAGATTAAATGTGATTCCAATTAAAATTCCACCCCTTAGACAACGACAAGGTGATATCCCCTTATTGGCAAACTATTTTGTGGATAAATATAATCGTTTTGACGGAAGGAATGTCAAAGGCTTGACACCTACTGCCCTGTTGGCTTTGGGAAAATACCCTTTCTATGGCAATGTCAGAGAAATGGAAAATGTGATTCATCGCTCAGTCCTTCTGTGTAATGGTGAATGGATTGATGTCGATGATCTTTTTTTTGAAGAAACAGGAGCAGCCATCAATAAAAAAAACGATGAGCATAATTACGGAGATTTATCCACGTCTGACCTTCCCAATAGCCTTCCCAATAATATTCTATCAGGTTCGTTAAGAGACATTGAAGAAAAACTGATTTTTCATACCTTAGATAAAACGTCGGGTAATCGAACTCATGCAGCTAAAATTTTAGGGATTAGCGTGCGTACACTCCGAAATAAACTCAATGAATATAAAGAAAAAAAATTTTAAGTCATCTATAGATTTTCAGATATTAAATTCGATCGTTCCCACGCTGGAGCGTGGGAACGATGAAATTGCAAAGATGAACGATTGTAGGGGCGAGGCATGCCTCGCCCCTACGGGAATTTACCTCTTCTCATTTTGCTCTCAATTGTGAAATATAATATCTGAAACTCTATATGTATCTTGCGATAACGGCACATATATTGCTTTTGTATGAAACAACACCGTTTTGTCAAATTCTCTTAAACCCAATATAGTTACATTGAATTATTAGTGTGAGGCCATGAAGCATTCTCCAATATTTGATACTACCTATCAGTTTCTAGGTAAATCCATGGATGTGTCAGCAAGACGTCATAATTTAATCTCAAGCAACATCTCCAATGTGGATACCATCGGGTATAAACCTATAGACCTTGATTTTCAAAAAACACTGGAAAAAGCCATTCAAAAAGAACCGGATGATCTTACCCAGACAAATAAAAATCATTTTACTGGAATGGATCCATTGTCTGTTACGATGGATGGTACAATTCATGATGATGCTGATGCCTATCATCTGGATTCTGTGAATATCGATACAGAAATGTCTAACCTTGTTGAAAACCATGTTAAATATCGGAGTAGTATTGAAATGTTATTGAGAAAAGTGACCATTTTAAAACATGCGATTGCTGAAGGAGGTAGGTAATGGATTTAATGATGGCGTTACGCATTAGCGGCACAGGTCTTGCCGCTCACCGTACTAAAATGAATGTCATTGCAATGAATCTTGCCAATGCAGAAACCACAAAAACACTTGACGGCGGACCTTATAAAAGACAAATGGTTGTATTTGAAGAAAATGCGATGGATGATTTCAAAAGTACTTTAGATCGTGAACAAGAAGAAACACTGATTGATCCACCACAAAAAAAGACATTTACTGGAGTTAATGTAAGTAAAATTGTTGAATCACAGGAAGATTTTCGCCTTGTTTATAATCCAAGTCATCCCCATGCAGACCCGATAACGGGTTATGTAGCCATGCCAAATGTGGATCATGTTACAGAAATGGCAGACATGATTGTGGCTCAACGCGCTTATGAAGCAAGTGCTCAAGCCATTTCCAATACCAAAAGCATGATTGTAAAAGCATTAGAAATTGGCAGATAGTAAAGGAGACTATTTTTTATGCAGCCTATTCACTCTTATGGAAGAATTTCTTATAACTCACTGAATGAAACCAAAGGAAACCTAACCAAAGGGCCTAGTTTTAGTGAACGGTTGTCTTCTGCAATTGGTGAAGTGAATACACTTCAGGATACGGCGAATGTATCCACCCAACAGGTCATTCAAGGCACTTTAGGAATTCATGAAGGTATGTTAGCGATCCAAGAGGCAGACATCTCTTTTCGGTTAATGGTTCAAGTCAGGAACAAAGTGGTTGAAGCGTATAAAGAAATAATTAAAATGCCTATTTAATAGATTTTTTTTTGAAAGCGATATCATATGAATCCAGTGATTGAACAGATTATTCAAATTTTTAAAACAATGCCAAAAAGCCGCAAGATTATTTTGGCAGCAGTTACTTTATTAATGACCATCAGTTTTGCTGTGTTAATTTTTTGGGCAAATAAAATTGAATACAAAACCATGTATTCGGATTTATCTACCGAAGATGCCGGGGCTATTGTCCAAAAGCTGAAAGAACAAAAAATTCCATACAGTCTGGAAAAAGGCGGATCAACGATAAAAATACCCGAAGATAAAGTGTATGAAACGCGGTTATCACTTGCGGCTGAGGGATTACCTAAGGGAAGCGGTGTCGGATATGAAATATTCGATCAAACAGAATTCGGAACAACTGAATTTGTTCAAAAAATGAATTATCAACGGGCATTGCAAGGTGAATTATCAAGAACCATTAGTGAAATGGATGAAGTTCTGGATGCAAAGGTCATGATTGTTTTACCTAAAGATTCCGTATTTGTAGAAGAAACCAAACCTCCAACAGCTTCTGTCTTATTACGTTTACAATCTGATCTGCCAAAGAGTAAAGTCGA
>PDZT01000080.1 GCA_002753105.1 Deltaproteobacteria bacterium YD0425bin50
GAGGTTGGGTAAGAAGTACTCCTGAGGTTATTGAGGTGCGCTTAGAGCCTTTGGAAACGCCGAGATTTAAGGCTGCACAAATTCAATTGTGCCATCAATTGAACAGGATGGAGATACGAGTCCAAAATGGTAAACGCTTGATTTATGATGTCGGCAATGCTCCAAAAAAAATGTCCAAAAAATTATCATAAAATTGAAGCTGTTTTGACGAAGTCTGTATTATAAGGCAAAAATCATGAAAACTATTTCACTTGATGGCAAGATGTTACAGACCATAGTTGCAGCAATGAAGCGCTGTGAAATATTTAGTGGTATTAAGGATTTTTTATTGAGTAATATTGCATCAAGGGCAGTTTTATGCCAATATGATCCTGATGAAATTATTATACGTGAGAAAGAACCGTCAGATTCTTTTTTCCTGCTCATTCATGGCAAAGTAGCTGTTTTACATGCAGTTGAAGAGGATAAAGAACCATTAGAATTAACTCGTATTGATCCGCCGTCAATTATTGGCGAAATTAGCGTTTTATTAGATCAGCCGCGAACAGCAACTCTAAAATCTGTAGATAAGACCTTGATTTTAAAATTTAATAGTCATTTATTTATTTGGATGTTTGAAAATGTTCCATCATTTGGGATTTGTATAAGTCGTAGTCTTGCCAGTCGTGTTCAGCAACTTACAACTCAACTCAAATCAAATTAATTTTTATGTATAGATATTCAGATATTAAATTTCATAATGTTGCTATATGTATTGAAACGATTTGCTGTAGGGCACGATGCATCGTGCCCCTACAATCTGATGAATGTAATGATAAGGGAGCTTTTAGGATGTAATAAAAGCTCCCTGAATTGGGTACTATCGTCTCAAGATTGCATAAATTTTTCAAGTTTATTTTCTCTTATAATCATCAGTAATTCTTCATCAATATCTTTATCATAGTTTAATAGAGTTTTGGACTTTATATCTTCTGAATTATCTTTTAAAATTTGTAAAATAATACTCCATACTTCTGGATAAAGCATTTTAACTAAAAATGGAACTCCATATTTTCCAAGATCATACTTTTTGGCGGCTAACAGTACTTTATTTATGGGTAATTTCGTTCTACCTGTTTCAACCATTGTGATGTAATTGGGATTTTTATATCCGATCATTTTACATATTTCAGCTTGGGAGCGCCCCATTCTTTCTCTATATTCTCTAAATATGTGACCCATAATTACTAAAGCCATCGTGTCATTGATTTCTGAAATTTGCATTAAACGCCTCCTGTTTGTTAATAATAATTAGATAGTGGTCAACTAATTCAAATAATGATGATAGCCAGTGATAAGATACCTCCTTTCAGGTTATAGGTTAGTAATAATATATTACGACATGATCAATATGAAGCATTGTTTTCACTAAGGTAATTATAATTAGTATATATTTTATATAGTTCATATCACTTTTTTGGATAAAGTCAATAAAAAAAACTAAATATTTACTCATAAATACTTTATGGTTGTCGCTAAACTAAATCTGGCGGTAATGAAATTGTAAATTGGCCTCAATCGAGACTCTTGGCTTATACCCTTTCAGCAAAAGATACTTGACCAGATAGACTGAATTCATGTAACTATCAGTTTTTTAAATCAATAAAAAATAATTGAAAACTTACCTTGAACATGGAGTCATCAAAAATGACGGATCAATTTGATCAGGAAACCGTAACGTTGTTTTTGTCTGAATGCGACGAAATGATTGAAAAACTGGAAAATGATCTGTTTAACTTAGAATCGAATCCGAATGATGAATCCATAATCAATTCGATATTTCGCTGCTATCATTCCATAAAAGGCGGCGATGGGATGCTTGGCTGGTCAGAATTATCCCATTATACGCATCAAGTCGAAAACTGCATTTCAAAAATTCGTGATGAAAAGATAGCGCTTCCACCACAATTTATTAGCGTATGTCTCGAATGCATCACAACAGGTAAAACCTTTAGGTGAAATTTTAGTAGAAGCTGGGAAAATCACAACAAATGACCTCGAACATGCGTTAAACGTTCAGGTTGAACAGAAACAAAAAGCAAAAATACCTGCAAGTACAGAAAGCACATCCATTCGGGTTGATATTACAAAATTAGACAAGTTGTTGAATCTTGTTGGCGAAGTCCAACCCAAAAACAGCTTAGACGGGTTAAACATCAAGGTGAAATTATTGAAGTTCGGGGAGAATATTTTTCTTTAGTACGACTGCATAAAGTGTTTCATTTAGAACCAAGAACCCAAGACCCGACTCAAGGCTTGGTCGTTATTGTTCAGGATGCTGGGGAACGATCGTGCCTTTTGGTAGATGAAGCAATAGATCAACAGCAGGTTGTCATCAAAAGCCTTACGGAAAATTTTTACGAAAGACAAGGAATTGCAGGTGCAACGATTCTTGGTGATGGCAGGATTTCTTTTATTCTGGATATCCCCGGATTACTTCGAATGGCATGTTCAAATAAATAATCAATGCGTATATTTATAGATGATTTAGAGAAAGGTTAATTTATGGAAACATCAAGAATAGCTATTTGTATTGATAATGATCTGTTAAACAGAATTGATTTATTAGTTAAATCTAAAACTTTCCCAAATAGAAGCAAGATATTTCAAGAGGCAATTAAAGAAAAGATAGAAAAAATTGAACGGGTTCGATTGTATAGGGAATGTTTAAAGCTTGATTCAGATAGTGAACAAAAAATTGCAGATGAAGGCATGGAATCGGAGTTCGTTGAATGGGAAAAATATTAAGAGGTGATATCTATTGGGCTGATTTGAATCCCGTAATAGGTAGTGAACAAGGTGGCAAGAGACCTGTTTTAATACTAAGCCAAGAAATTTTTAATACTTACTCAGGAACTGTTATAGCCGTAGCGATTACAAGTCAATCTCAAAAAGCTGGCTTCCCTTTAACTCTTAAATTGAATAATGAACTATTACCTAAACAGTCTTGGATAAAAATTAGCCAGATTCGTACGCTTTCTACTAAACGTATTGGTGATAAAATT
Organism: Deltaproteobacteria bacterium YD0425bin50; assembly: GCA_002753105.1. Classification (GTDB taxonomy): domain Bacteria; phylum Desulfobacterota; class Desulfobacteria; order Desulfobacterales; family YD0425bin50; genus YD0425bin50. The sequence goes on from PDZT01000080.1 coordinate 3,045, forward strand.
GGGAGTTTATCCTCCCATGAGATTGATTTAGTAATAAAAGGACTCAACGAAATTATAAAAAAAAAAAAAAAAACCTCATGGATACATCAACATGTTTGGAAATAGATGAAAATGATGAGTTCGAAGAAATCGATGAATTGTTTGATGAATATCAGCCGATTAATTTACAGATGGAAATGTCTGTTGATGGAACTCAGTGGGTCACATTTAAACTTCAGGAAGAAACCTATGGCATCGATATTTTAAAAGTCCAAGAACTGATCGGATATTCTCATATAACTCATCTGCCGAATATGCCTCCTTTTTTTAAAGGAATGCTCAATTTAAGAGGTCATTCCAGCTATAGACTTACGACTTAAATTTGGGATGCCCGAACAAGCGTATCATCCCTATACGGTAATTATTATTGTAACCGTAAATAATAAATCGATGGGCGTTATTGTTGATAGCGTGTCAGATGTTATTTTTATAGATAAAAAACATATTCAGCCTGTAGATCTGTTTGCTTCAAGCACTAACACTAAATATATTCACGGAATTGTATTTTGATTCCAAAACACAGGAAATGCTACTTAATCGTCTTACTGATTATCTTGTAAATCAAGGCTATTTGTTTTTAGGCGGTTCGGAAATTCTCAAGGATATTTCAACATTCCGCAGGTTAAAACATAATATTTATCAGAAAATAATAAACATTGACTCATACAGATATTCAGATAAATAATTGCAACAATGAGCGATTGTAGGGGATGACGATTCACCCATTGGCTGAAACGATGATCAACGCATGGAAAACTACTTGATTTTTATAATAACGTTATGTTTAGACTATTTTAATAGATTTTCAGGTTGCATTTTTCAATAATTCTTTTATACAGATACAAGTAGTTTAGGAATTCTTATAAAATTTTTCAAGGAGTACGTTATATGCCTTATGTCAAAATTGAAACAACAAAAGAAATGGATACCGATGTTCTTGGTACATTTTCCAAAAAAGTATCCTCTTTTGTGGCCAATATGCTATCAAAACCAGAAACCTACATCATGGTCTCAATTTCCAAACCAGATAAGATGCTTTTAGGTGGAGATGAATTACCGTCAGTGTATATGCTATTAAAAAGTATTAATCTTCCTGTAGAACGGTGCTCTGAATTTACACAAAAATTATGTGATTTTTTCGAATTAGAGCTTCGCATTCAGGCGGATCGAATATATATAGATTTTTCTGATATCGATAGAAAATGTTTTGGATGGAACCGCCAGACATTTTAGATGATTCGATTTCAGTCCTGTTTTTTTGTTCTCATATTTTATTTATTATTAATTTTTTGTTTTGTTGGAGGAGCTCCATGACAGGTAAAGGTGATTATACAGATAACCTTTTTTGCTCATTTTGTGGGAAAAGTCAAAGAGAAGTAAAAAAATTAATTGCTGGACCCGCTGTGTATATTTGTGATGAATGTATTCAATTGTGCAGTGAAATTATTGAGGAAGAAGACAAAGATGTTGTATTTAATTCAATTCAGTTAACGCCAAAAGAGATTAAAAGCATGTTAGACGAATATGTTATCCGTCAAGATAATGCTAAAAAGATTCTTTCTGTTGCTGTGTATAACCATTATAAACGATTAGAAACTATGGTTAATACTGCAGATATCGAAATTCAAAAAAGTAATGTTTTGTTAATCGGCCCAACTGGAAGTGGCAAAACGCTTCTTGCTCAAACTCTTGCTCGTTTTTTAGAGGTACCATTTACCATTGCAGATGCAACCACATTAACAGAGGCAGGCTACGTTGGCGAAGATGTTGAAAACATTATTCTTTCATTACTTCAAAATGCAGATTACGATGTTGAAAAAGCAAAACGCGGCATTGTTTACATTGATGAAATAGATAAAATTTCAAGAAAAGGCGATAACCCTTCAATTACCCGCGATGTTTCTGGAGAAGGTGTTCAGCAGGCGTTATTAAAAATTATTGAAGGTACAATGGCAAGTGTACCTCCTAAAGGCGGGCGAAAACATCCTCAGCAGGATTTTCTTAAAGTTGATACCTCGAATATTTTGTTTATTTGTGGTGGTACTTTTGTTGGACTAGATAAGATTGTTCAACGCAGGCTTGGTGAAAAAGTCATCGGCTTTAATGCAAAAATAAACAAATTGGAGAATAAGGCAGAAGAGAATATTTTACGATTACTTCAACCTGAAGACCTGATCCGTTATGGCTTAATACCAGAATTTGTGGGGCGTTTACCAGTTGTTGCCACATTGGAAGAATTAGATGAAAAGGCATTAATTCAAATTCTAACTGAGCCAAAAAATTCTTTAGTAAAGCAATTTAAAAAATTGTTTGAAATCGATGGAGTCAATTTGCGTTTTATGGATAATGCGTTGGCTTCAGTAGCGAGAGAAGGACTTAAACGTAAAACAGGTGCGCGTGGACTTAGAGCAATCTTAGAAGATTGTATGACAGAAATTATGTATGATATTCCTTCATTAGATAACGTTAAAGAATGTATTATTACAGACGATGTAATTATGAAAAAAGAATCACCCATCCTTCTGTTTGAATCTGTTAGACAACAGGCATCCTAAATTTGATGTTCGGTTATGATCCGTTCCCACATTTTGTGGGAACGAATGTAACGTTAATTCTACTCGATATGTTGCTCAATTGAATACACGTTAGAGATGAGTTCTTCTTTTTTGGGCTTGTTTTTCAAAAACATAAGGAACTCATCAGAACGAATACAAAATGATAACCGTGATAACAAGTGTAGATGCAACGATTGATTTAGGCAAAGCAAAATGAATAAAATAAATACAGGTTTTCGGTCTGCTGCGCCATAGTTAACCGGTTTACTGAGAAAAAAAGTACAAATCATAGGTTCAGTAATTCCAATATCCAAGGGAACACTTGGATGAGGGATTGCAATTCCTCTACCGATACCCGTAGAACATATATTCTCACGTTCGATGAGTTTTTCATATAAAATCGGTTTGAATTTCTCATCAATATTCGGTATGTAACTAACAGCGTTTTGAAGTAAACATGCACAGTTTTCTCCTTTTAAATCGTAAAAAATATCGCCTGTTTTAAAGGCATTATTGAGGAGAACAAGTTGCTTGCTTTCAGGTTGAGATGGTTCTGATTCTACATGAACATTTTCAATTTTAAATGGAATATTGTGAGCGTGTGCCCATTTTTCCAACAGTGAACGCCCAAAAAAACACTTTTCTCCATGTAGTTGAACGGGTATGCGCCCTTGTCTAATCCAACGTTCTATAGTTTCAGTTGATATTTCGAGCATTGTTCCGAGTTCTTGTAATGATATTTCCATCGTTGAATAACCTTCATCTATAAGAATTACGAATTAAAAATTAAGAATTAGAAATTACGAATGATGACGAGGATGACGGTTCCAAAGTTGAAAACTGAATTCTTCATTAATTCGTAATTCCTAATTTGTCATTCTCATTATGACTATACAGGTATTATTTTTCAATTGTTTTTTATTGATTATGATCTGTTCAAGTAGGGTTTTTAAAATATTGACAGTTGAAACAGATCAAGATATCCATTTGGCATACATCAATTTCATTTCTCATAAAATAACTACAAGGGTAATCTATGCTAAACGTTTTATTAAAAGGTCAAACAGCGTATTCAAGTCCTGAAGCTTGGTTTTACGACTTCTTTATTGCTAAAGGGGTTGTAGATTTGATGGACCATGTAACTTTACCAATATTCACTAGCCTGTCTAAAGAAAACCGACTGTTAGATGTGGGATGTGGTGGCGGGCATATATTGGTATCCCTTGCGAAACGTGGATTTTCGTCTTTAAGTGGAATTGACTTATGCTTTGATCAAGTTAAGCGAGCTAAAAAACGTCTTCAGAGCATTCAACCGCATGCAGAAATGATTCAGGGATCAGCTCTTTATTTACCATTTCCCAGCAATATAGTTGATACCGTCATCAGTGTAGGTTCAATCAAACATTGGCCAAATGCGAAACAAGGTGTTGATGAGTGTATTCGGGTACTAAAACCCGGTGGATATATCATCATTCTTGAAATCGACCGAGGGTGTCGATTAGATGATGCCATGTCTTTTGTTGATCGATGTGGTTTTCCCAAATTTGTTAAACCCATTTTTTTGGCGATTTTTCGAACATGGGTTGCAGGACATGCCTTTGATTTAGATGATGCTCGGCAATTTTTTATAGATCCGTTACTTGAAGATAAAACAATTGAACGTCTTGATAAAACACCGGCAATAGTAATGTCCGGGAAAAAAATAAAAGAGATTCATTAAGGTAAAATTATAATTATGCCACTATATCAATTTGAAAAAAAAATACCAATCATTGATAGTTCTGCGTATATTGCACCAACAGCATGTGTTATTGGTAATGTAATCGTAAAACAAAAAGCATCTATTTGGTTTCAAAGTGTTGTCCGAGGTGATGATGAACAGATAATTATTGGTGAAGCATCCAATATTCAAGACCTGTCAATGCTCCATGCAGATATTGGGAAACCATTAATTATTGGTAGTAACGTAACCGTTGGGCATCGATGTATTTTACATGGTTGCAACATTGAAGATAATTGCCTGATTGGTATGGGATCGATTGTTTTGAATGGTGCTGTCATTGGTCATAGCAGTGTTATTGCAGCAGGAGCAGTGATATTAGAAAATACAGTTATTCCACCTTATTCTCTTGTTGCAGGCATACCCGGTACAATAAAAAAGCATTTCCAAGAAAACATCAAGGATGTTAACCAGCTTTTTTCTGAAAGTTACAAACAACGGATAGACCGTTACATTGCTAATGAAACTGGATTACAATGCATCTCAGAATTCAATCCATAAGTGAATGATTCCCCAAATCAACTGGGGTGATAACCTATGAAAATCAAAAAAATAAAAGTAACCACAGGGGTGTTTTGGGTAGATATTGCTGAAGCAAATCTGTATATTTTATGTGGTTGCCCTGCAGATGCGGTAAAACATTTGATGAAGCGCAGACTCATTATAGCTGCGGAAAAAGGTGGACATTCTTACGAAACCGGCCCTAATGCCATTTTACTTTCAGATATTTCGATTCAAAATGGAAGTGTTGCGAATTTATCTGAATTTCCCATTCTTCAAATGCTTTACCGGCAAGGCATGATATTACCGAATCATCCGGGTAATACTGGATTAAAACCCATGCTGATTGGCAATCAGGATCAGGTTGATGCCCAGTCGCAGTATATTTTTCGAGGTAATTATGGTTTGACAACCATTGAAGAACTCATGGAGACCGGCTTAAATCAAGAACAAGCTGAAATATTAATGCGTATGAAAATGCGCTTTTCATTTGATCGAATTTATAAAACTCATGAATTGCTGGATATACGAGTTATTGGGAATCAACGGTTAGAATTAAGAAATAGTGTATTCATTTCACGTATCAGTGTTAATGTGTTCAGAATTGAATATCACCAAGAAAGTATTACTGTTGATCTAAATTTATCAAATATTGAACGGTATGAACCGCCTTACCAGCTTGGTTTCCATTCAATTAAACGTGAATATTTTTCAGTAATTCATATTGGTGAAGGAGATGGATGGGATGTCAACCGTCCATGTATGGCTAGCTTATTAACATTTCAGGGAAAAATCTATTTGATTGATGCTAGTCCAAATATCCAACAGAGTTTAATTTCTCTTGGGATTAATGTGAATGATATTGAAGGTATTTTTCATACTCATGCTCATGACGATCATTTCGCTGGGTTAACAACGCTTGTACGTTCAGACCGTCTAATCAAATATTATTCAACAAGACTTGTGCGCGCATCTGTTATGAAAAAACTCTCGGCACTCATGTCTCTGGCTGAAGACAAATTTTCTCGTTATTTTAACTTTATTGATCTTGAAGTTGATCAATGGAACAATATTGGTGGTCTTGAAGTTAAACCCATTTTTTCACCCCATCCTGTTGAAACAAATATTTTCATTTTTCGAACGTATTGGCATACAGGCTATAAATCATATGCGCATTATGGAGATATTGTATCTCTTGATGTATTAAAAAATATGATCCGGTCTAAACCAACTCAAAGTGGCATAACAAAAGATTTTTACGAACAGGTTAAAAGACAGTATTTGATTTCTGTGGATTTAAAAAAGATCGATATTGGCGGTGGCTTAATTCATGGTAATGCAGAAGATTTTGTATCAGACCAAACGGAAAAAATTACATTAAGTCATATTTCACGATCATTAACTATTGCTGAACAGGAAATCGGTTCTGATGCCACATTCGGACTTCAGGATGTCTTGATTCATGCACAGCAAGACTATGCGTTAAGAACTGCTTTTAATTACTTAAAAGAGTACTTCCCTACAGTACCGCTTCATGAATTAAATATGTTGTTAAATTGCCCAGTGGTTTTATTTAATGGCGGTTCGATTCTCATTAAAAAAGGAACGATGAATGAATATATCTATCTCATTTTAATGGGAGTTGTAGAGTACATTGAATCGAAAAAAACAATTCGTAATATGCTTTCAACCGGTTCTATCATTGGTGAGTTGTCTGGAATTTCTGGCACACGGACATTAGGAACCTATCGTACAGCAAGTTATGTTCAAGCCTTACAAATGCCGACCCATTTTTATCTTCAATTCGCAAAACGGAATGGCGTTTATAAAAATATAAAACGAATTCATAATAACCGAAATTTTCTATCGAATACATGGCTGTTTGGAGAAATGGCTTCATATCCAGTACAAAACAGAATAGCGGATAGGATGAATAGTGTCCAATACAAAGCAGGGCATACATTATGTTTAAAAGATAAAAAAGAATTATATTTGCTGGAACAGGGTTTAATTGATATTTATGTTAAGGATAAAAAAATTGAAACTGTTGAAAGTGGCGGGTTCTTTGGAGAAGAAAATATTCTTTACGAACATCTAAGCCCATACCATGTTCAGGTTATGGTAAATTCAAAGCTATTTATTATCCCTAGAGAAGCGTTAGAAGATACACCTATTGTTCAATGGAAACTCTTTGAAACTTATACAAGACGTTTACAAACGCTTGATTCTGCTGTGGATAAAAACAATGCATGTAATTGATGAACTTTAATTTCTTTTTTAAAATTATTGATCTGAAAAGAGATTTACGACAACAATGGTAAATTGGTAGAAATTCATGAAAAATATCCCGTAGATACTGGGCATGTAAAAGTTGGAGATGATTACACATGATTGTTACCCGAAAAAAATTAGCACAAAAATTGACTGATTATCTGTACCATCGTATAACATTTAGCCATTTAGTGGATTGGGCTGAACTTGTAATGATGGATGCTGAATTTGAAGATCAGCATTTTGAATTAATAAGAGAAATTGTTACAAGATTAGTAGTAGCTGATGTGAGAACATTTGGAATGACATGGGAAGATTGTGAAGAATTTCTTTCAAAACTTGGCTATCGTATCAGTCTTACTGTTACTGAGTATGCAAAAGCAGCATAGAAATGATTGAAGAACCAAAAAGGATTAAAACTACCATGTATTTTAACAGTGCAGGCCAAACCAATACTGACCAGACAATCCAGATTGCTTATGAACGAGCTAAAGAACTAGGTTTAAGTGAAGTTGTTGTAGCGAGTTCAACCGGTAAAACAGCTTATAAAGTTCTTGAAACGTTCAAAAATTTTAAAATTATTGTGGTTACATATCACTGTGGTTTTAATGAACCGTTTCAAAAGGTGATGGACGATGCTACCCGAAATGACTTGGAATCCAAAGGGGTTAAAGTCGTGTCAGCTACACATGCGCTTTCTGGAGTAGAGCGGTCTATTGCAAAAAAATTTAATGGATTATATCCTGTATTACTTATTGCTGAAACATTACGTTTATTTGGTCAAGGAACGAAAGTAGCTGTTGAAATTTCAGTCATGGCTGCGGATGCGGGTTACTTAAGCGGTAACGATATCGTTGCCATTGGCGGTACCGCTAAAGGTGCTGACACCGCGTTAATTATTAAACCCAGTCATCAATCTAATTTTTTTGATTTGCAAGTGCTCGAAATTATTTGTAAACCAAGATGTTTTAAAAAATAAATAACAGATCAGGATTGTAAACAAAATACTATGAAAGATATCAAAACTGCATTCAAAGGTGTTGCGTTGTTGTTTGATCATGAAGAGATCAAAACGCTTTTTAAACATTATTTATCACTGATTGGAATTATTGAGGTCTTTGTCTTTTTTGTTAGTTTTATTCATCAGCTCGGCCCGGAAAATGTTCCGTTTCCTTGGAAAACATATGCATTTGCTTCGTTTATTATCCCCATTGCCATGACCTTTTTACTTTGTATTTTTATTATGGCTTTTAATAAGTATCTATTTTCTGAAAGCGACATCTCAATAGCAACGATAGATAATGAAACTGATATAAAAGATATGCCGTTTCAGAAATTGACATTTTTCTTTAATGTCATTAATCGAATGCCGTTTATGCTGTTATTATTTCTCATCGGTATAAGCGCTTTGATTGTTTATAAATTAGACGTAATCTTTTTCTTTATTGCCCGAGCTGGAGAAAAAACGCTGCTTTACTTATTAATGGGAGGCGGGGTTGTCGTGGTCGTAATCAGTTTTTTTGTATTCTTTTGGCTTTTCTTAAACTATCGATTACGTAAACAAAATATGGAATATAAATTCAGATATCAACAAGAAGCGATGAAGGAATTGGGTTTATTTTTAGTGAATGATCATACGATGATCGATCAAAAAGGAAATGTGATTCGATATGATAGTCCTGAACCCGTAAACCAGATTGAGAATCAAACGTATTTATTACCCAATATTTTTCAAAAAAATGGTTAATATTCCTATGAACACCTGTTTACTGATTCATGAAAAAAAAAAGACCTATATCTAAACAGGAAATTGACAATCCAATCAGTGGGAGACCTTATATAAAAATTGGATTTTATTTATTTGTCTTGTTATTTGGAATAACCATTTTCCAAGTGCTACTATTTAGATATATAAATCCGCCAACAACACTATATATCGCACAGGAATGGTTCGTGAATAAACTCAAAGGCAAACCATATAAACCACCGGATTACCGATGGAGAGATTTATCTCAAATATCACCTCATCTTCGGAAATCAGTTCTCGCAGCCGAGGATCAGCGATTTTTAAATCATCGTGGTTTTGACTTTATCGAACTGAAAGATGCTATTCTTGATATTGTTGACCAAAAACGGATACGAGGCGCAAGTACCATTTCAATGCAAACTGCGCGTACTCTATATCTTTTTCCAAGTAGAAATTTTGTACGAAAATTTTTTGAGGCTTATTATACGGTTCTTATTGAACTATTTTGGGATAAAAAAAGAATTTTGGAAATTTATCTGAATACAGTTGACTGGGGAAGAGGGGTTATGGGGGCAGAAGCTGCCTCAATACGCTATTTTAATACATCGGCTACAAACCTCACCATTGATCAATCGGCGTTACTTGCAGCAATTCTACCCAATCCACATGTTTTATCCCCTCGAAAACCAACAAAAAAATTAATTGAAACCAAAATCAGAATCATGAATACCATTCATTTAATGCCATTATTATAAGAAAGACACTGGACAAACATGATAGATAGCTTAACACCAACAATATTGATTGTGGATGATCAATCCGAAAATATTTGGGTATTAACTGAAGCATTAAAAAATGACTATCAGATAGTATTCGCTCGAAGTGGATTAAAGGCATTAGAGCTTGCTGAGACGAATTTGCCGGATATCATTTTACTCGATATAATGATGCCGGGATTAAACGGTTATGAAGTATGTGGAATTTTAAAAAAACATGTAAAAACGCAACATATTCCTATTGTGTTTATTACTGCAAGAGATGAAGTAGAATACATCACCAAGGGCTTTGAACTGGGTGCTGTTGATTATATTACCAAACCATTTAATCTTTCAATTGTACGTTCACGAATTAAAACCCACATAGAACTCAAACATCACAGAGACCATCTCAGTGAACTGGTTCAGGAACGAACAGATCAGTTAATTCATAAGGATCGTTTAGCAACAATAGGTACAATTGCAACGGCGATACTTCATGATATTTCTAGCCCATTAACCTATATTAACGGAAATATCGAAATCCTTAAATTTGAATTGTCAGATAAAAATGCTCCTTATATTGTAACAAAACTTGATAAAATACTTGAAGGCACAAAACAAATCAGGCAGTTATTAGATAGCTATCTAACCTTCTCTCGGCATGATAAAATAAATAAACAACATATTTTATTTCATGACATTCTTCAGAATGTTGTAAATATGCTTCATTATCGATTAAAAAAAGAAAAAATGCATGTGGATGTATCTCAAGTGCCTTCAGATCTGAAAATTTATTGTGATAAACAAAAGATGATTCAGGTAGTTATCAATTTAATGAACAATTCTATTGAAGCCAAAAATAAAGAACCCGGACTTATTACGATTTCAGCATCTCAAAGAGACAGCGATATTATTATTTCTGTTCACGACAATGGCCCCGGAATAGTAGATACCTCTTCCATTTTTAAACCATTTTTTACAACAAAAGAGAGCCATCATGGATCAGGTCTTGGTCTTTTTATCGTAAAACAGATTATTGAAATGCACGAAGGACGGATTGAAGCTGAAGTAACCACCGAGAATCAAGGTGCGCGAATCCATATGTATTTGCCCTATTGCTTATAAAACTTTTCTCTACTTGATAACGTATTTCCGGGGTTGACGCTATTTTCAAAATAGGGGTGATGCTTGTCATCGTCCTTTTGGAGGGAGAACACAAGGTTCGCCCCTACAATTCTGTCACGGCACGAATAATGTCTGGCCGAAACGATGATCAATGCCCAAAAATATGACAAAAAAAATGATAAGTTTTTTTAAACAAATACAAAATACAAAACCCCGAAGGGGTCAAATATACCCGCCCAGGCAACGCCCTGGTACAGGATACACGCATGTGTTTTTATTTTTCCAAAAAAGAAATGAAGGCTTTTTTGAGAATTTGTGAATACTCATAAAGATAGGTTTTATTGTTTAGACGTTCTTCATCAATGGGATTCATTATATTGCCAATTTCAATCAGAATCGCTGGCATATTCGCACCGCAAAGCACAGTTAATGGTAACGACTGAACATCATTAATTTCAAAATTTTGATTTTTTTTAAACTCATCGAATACGATGCTGGCGAGTTGTTCGCTGCGTTTTGCATGTTTTTGCTGAATGGATTCCCAATATACTTGAGATTCAGGATGCCATGAAATGGTGTGATCAACTTGCGAATTCGAATTATCCGTATAAAAAATACATATTCCTTTTTGAGTGTTCACAAAATTTCCATATGTATGAATACTTATAAAAATGGATGCCTTTTCATGATTTGCAATCATGGCTCTTTGATCAATTGGCAAATCATAATCACTATTTCGGGTGAGCACGGTGTTGAATTCATCAGCCAATAGTTTTTGTAATTGTTGGGCAAACATTAAGGTGATATTTTTTTCGACAAAATTTCGACCTGTTGCGCCAGTATCATATCCGCCATGACCCGGATCAATAACGACACAATAGGGTTTATCGGTGATACTATGGGTTACATCAATATTGTGAAACATCAGCAAAATAAAAAAAAAAAAAAAGAA
>PDZT01000487.1 GCA_002753105.1 Deltaproteobacteria bacterium YD0425bin50
GGTAGTAATAGTTTAATGTCAACGTTGAATGTATTTGGGTTTATATGCAAGAATATAATCAAAAAATGGTATAAAATCTCTTGACTTGTCAAGAAGTTTTATTTTATAAAAATTTTAACTGTACGCAAGAAGCATACAAAAATTTTAAAAATACATATAATATAATAATAAATAAACCACGAAGGTTTAGCGTTATTTAACACGCATTCTTTCGTGGTTTTTTTATTGAACAAATTGATAATATAAGGAGATTTTAGTATGCATATGGCAGATGCATTGATTTCACCGGCTGTAGGCGGAACCCTGTGGGCATTTAGTGCCGGACTGATTGGGTATAGTTCAAAAAAACTGAATAAAGAACTGGATGATCAAAAAGTACCTCTCATGGGTGTCCTGGGTGCATTTATTTTTGCAGCTCAGATGATCAATTTTACGATACCTGCTACAGGTTCAAGCGGTCATCTTGGAGGAGGTATGATTTTAGCCATTTTGTTAGGTCCTTATGCGGCCTTTCTTACTATGGCTTCAGTCTTAACTGTTCAAGCATTATTTTTTGCAGATGGCGGTTTATTGGCGTTAGGGTGCAATATATTTAACCTTGGTTTTTTCCCATGTTTTGTTATTTACCCGCTTATTTTTAAAAAAATGATTCCTAATAATGATCTTAAGCAACATAAAATTCTGACTGCCGCACTCATTTCATCCATTATCGGTTTACAAATGGGCGCATTTAGCGTTGTTCTTGAGACTGTTTTTTCTGGAATTTCAGAATTGCCTTTCTCTTCATTTGTATTGTTAATGCAGCCCATTCATTTGGGAATTGGTATTGTTGAAGGATTAGCAACTGCGGCTATTGTCATGTTTATATGGAAAGCAAGACCCGAAATAATGAATAGTGCTGTACATGCTTCGCCTATTGGTGACATTTCTATTCGTAATGTACTTATTGGGCTGCTCATTGCTGTAGGTATTACTGGTGGAATCCTAAGTTGGTTTGCTTCTACAAATCCAGACGGATTAGAATGGGCAATGATGAAAACCTCTGGTACTGAGGAGTTAAAAATCCCAGATAAAGGGATACATGAATCTTTAGCAACAATTCAAAATAAAACTGCATTCTTACCAGATTATGGATTTAAAACAGGAGAAGCTGAAGCTGAAACAGGAGGGCATGAATCGTGGCCGTCAGTTAATATTGGCACTTCAGTATCTGGTTTGGTTGGTGGAACAATAACGCTGTTTACGGTTGGATTATTTGCTATAATGCTAAAAAGACGTAAAGCTTAGTAACCAAAACCACAGAGAACATAGAGGACATTGATAAAACTCTAACTCTCCGTGTTCTCTGTGGTGAAATCTACAATCATGACAAAAATAGACAAAAGCTTTTCTGATATTGGATATATGGATACGCTGTCCAGCGGTGATACATTCCTGCATCGCTTGGATCCAAGAGCAAAACTGATTACAACCCTCATCTATATTGTCATGGTCATCTCTTATGACAAATACTCCGTTTCGGCGCTTATTCCATTTTTCATTTACCCATTGGTTCAAATTTCTTTAGGCGATTTATCAGTTAAGTATATATTAAAAAAAGTATTACTTGTTTCTCCATTTGCCGTTTTTATCGGAATATTTAACCCTCTCTTGGATCGTGATATTCTTTTTCAGATATGGAACATCAATATTTCCGGTGGATGGATATCTTTTTTTTCCATTATGCTACGGTTTGTTCTGACAGTGTCATCATGCTTGATATTAATTGCATTAACTGGATTTAATGGTGTTTGTACAGCGATTGGAAAACTCGGTGTTCCAAAAGTATTTGTGGTTCAGCTTTTATTTTTATATCGGTATATTTTTGTTCTAACTGATCAATCTGTGCGTATGGTTCGAGCCAAATCGCTCAGGTCTTTTAATTCGAATACAATGGATTTTAAAACCTTTGTGTCTTTAGTTGGACATTTGCTGTTACGTACCATGGATCGTGCCCAACGTATTTATCTTGCAATGTGCTGTCGTGGATTTGATGGCTATGTTCCTATGATCAGGCCATTAAAAATGGGTTATAGAGAAATTGGTTTTACTCTCGGCTGGTCTGTTTTATTTATTTTATTGAGATATTTTAATTTACCTTTGAACTTAGGCTTAATCATTACAGGTTTTTTCTCATGAGTCATCATATTGTTGAAGCAAAAAATCTTCATTATACGTATCCAGATGGAACAGTTGGATTAAATGGAGTATCATTTCTGATCACCCACGGTGAATCAGTCGCTTTAGTCGGGGAAAATGGAGCTGGAAAATCAACGTTATTGTTGCATTTAAACGGCTATTTACTGTCCAATCATGGAGAGTTACGTATAGGTGAATATCCGGTAACTTCAAAAAATCTTAAATCCGTACGTCGTTCAGTTGGAATGGTTTTTCAAGACCCTGATGACCAATTATTTATGCCTACAGTTTTTGATGACGTTGCATTTGGGCTTTTAAACTTAGGTGTTCCTGAAGCTGAGGTGGAACATAAAGTGATACAGGCTCTTGAAATCGTTGGAGTACCTCATTTACAAAAACGGCCTCCATACAAGCTTTCCGGAGGCGAAAAACGATCTGTTGCTATTGCGACTGTATTAGTTATGTCTCCGGATATTTTAGTGATGGATGAGCCAACTTCGAGTCTTGATCCCAAATCACGGAGTCGGTTAATCGCGTTATTAAAAACGTTTAAACATACCAAAATCATTGCTACACATGATTTAGATATGGCATTGGATTTGTGTGAACGGACAATCGTGCTTCATCATGGACAAATAACTGCTGATGGGCAAACCCGATTCCTTTTTCAAGATGAACATCTGCTTCTCCAAAGTGGTCTTGAAAAACCATTAAAAATGCAGGGATGTCCCATATGTAGCAGATAAGGTGCATGGCAACATTTTCTTTTTTTCATTCTCTCTTCTCCTCTTTTGGTAGTTTAAAAAATTGAAAATCTATACAATAACCTGATAGTTAATAATTAACTTTATTTCTTAAGTGTTGTATTTCATTCACGGACAAACGTGTTAATTCAGCAATCAAACTATCAGGCATATTTTTTAGTATCATATTTTCAGCTATCCTTTTTGACTC
>PDZT01000488.1 GCA_002753105.1 Deltaproteobacteria bacterium YD0425bin50
TAGTTAAGCATAAAAAATAACTGGACAAAGTTAAAGCAGCTTGTGAACAGGAAAATGAAACCAATATGTATTTACAGGAAATGACTGAAATGGCTCGGGCAAAGCCATGTCCAGTTTCAATTGAAACCCTGTTGCTGGCATGGATGTTTAAAATTACTGGGATAGGTTCTCCATTGATTACCCAAACAATTAAGGAGTTTTGTGAAAATGCACGAAAACGTTTAAAAAAATCCAAGGGCTATTATCCCAAAGAAAACATTCGGGTTTTATGGTGGGATGTGCCAATTGCATTTGCCAACCTGTTTCCTTGGTTAGAAAAAAAGTTTGGAGCAGTTACAGTTGCTGATTTTATTGGCCGTGTATATACTCCATATGTTGATACAACATCTGAAGAAACGATGGTTCGAGACCTTTCACGAGTTCATCTACATGTGGCAATGGGAAGAAATACACGGGGACCCTCTGAATTGGTAACTCAGGAAATGGAAAGGCTTATGGAGCAGTATTCACCAGATTGCATGGTATTTACAGGTCATAATGGATGTAAACATGGATCAGCACTTTCAAGAATCAAAAAGCATATTATCAAATCCCATAACATTCCTGCGCTTTTTTTAAGTTCAGATATTTTTGATACCCGTACGATGAATGAACCAGCAATTCAGCGAGAATTAACAGATTTTTTTTATATGCATGGATTTATTTAGGATATTATTTTCACCTTCCGGGGTAACATCAGAAAAACGAATCGATTTTCTGATGTTTTCAGAAATAAAGAGGATTCTTTTGACCTTTTACATAACGCTTTCTTGTATATAATCGATTGCATTTTTAAATAATCGAATGCCATGGGTTAATCCATCAAATTCAGGACGTTGTTTTCGTTTGATGCGTTCATGTTCTTGATGCCACAAAGGATGATTTGCCCACATATGAAATGCTTCTGGATGAGGCATTAGCCCGAAAATTTTTCCTGTGGGATCACATATCCCTGCAATATCTGATAATGAACCATTGGGATTATAGGGAAATTCGCCATTGGCTAACGTACCATCCGCTTTCGTATATTGGAGAACAACTTGATTATTCTGAAATAATTTTGAAAGATTATCCGGATAAGTATAAAATTTCCCTTGTCCATGACGAACGGGGAATTCAAGATGATCCATGCCTCTGGTAAATATGCAGGGAGAAGTTGAGTTCACTTTTAAGTTCACCCACGCATTCCGAAAATTCCCACATTCATTATCCACTAATGCTACATGACGTTTTGTATAATCCTGATCAAATCCGGGTAATAACCCCATATTGACAAGTGTCTGAAATCCATTACAAATTCCTAATACTAAATTGCCTGATTCAATAAACTGGAGCA
Organism: Deltaproteobacteria bacterium YD0425bin50; assembly: GCA_002753105.1. GTDB lineage: Bacteria > Desulfobacterota > Desulfobacteria > Desulfobacterales > YD0425bin50 > YD0425bin50. Next base: position 1,376 of record PDZT01000488.1, read on the forward strand.
TGGCTTGTTCAAGATTTGTTTTTAGTTTCAATGCCTGAATCAATCCGGCTCCATGATCATCTGCCCAGCTAAATCCGCCTACAAACACCAAGAGTTGAAAATCAGAAAGGTGATGAATACCTGAAATCAATTCATTAATATGTACCCGTACAGCTTCAGCACCAGCCATTTCCAAGATATATGCTGTTTCATGATCACAATTCAATCCATATCCGGATAATACAAGCGATTTTACTTTTTTTTTCATACCCAATCCCCAAATGGTTTTTTCCATGCTGCTTTTAACTGAGCGACCGGAATATCAATTAAATAATCAGTTGTAGATGTCGCATTTAAACCCGCGATAGACATATTTCCCAAAATTGACGTGGTTTTTCCAATACAGGCAAACGCCGTTCCGTCTAAATGGTTTTCAAAAGCGTCTTGGTTGTCTGGATTTATCGTTGCTATAAAACGCCCTGCGCTTTCTGAAAACAGTAACTGATCGTCCCGCGTTACATCAGCATCTCTTGGAATTTGCTTAAGATCAACATGAATTCCACTATTACCCGCCATCGCAATAAGAGCTAAATGAATTCCAAGCCCACCCCGATAAATACCATGAAGCGATGCCAAAAGACCTGTTTGAACGAATTGATTAATCTTTGAATAATATGTTGAAAATGCTTTAGCATCAACATGGGGAACATGGAATCCAATATAGCCAAGGTGTTCGTAATATTCTGATGCGCCAAGCTCATTACGTGTCATACCAATAATATAAATCAGATCGCCTTCACATTTAATATCCATAGTAACAGATAAATGCACATCATCCATTACTGAAATCGCTGAAAATTGCATGGTTTCCAAAGCAGAAACCTTATGCGTTTCACCATATCTGCCTTTTAAATGTCCATCAACATACATGCTGTCTTTTCCGGACAATAGTGGAATTTCATAACACAGACACATATCCTTTAATGCCTTGCATGAACGAACCAATTGAGCGGCTTTGAATTTCCCATCAGGATTCTTTTTTTCATGATATTGAATATCCGGCCAGCAAAAATTATCCACCCCACCGATTTTGGTAAAATCGCCACCAACAGACAAGATACGCCTTACAGCTTCATCAATAGTACAGGTTGTCATATGATATGCATCAATAGCTGAATAACTTGGCAGGAGTGCCTGAGAAAACACAATTCCTTTGTTTGACGATAACACAGGTCTTAAAACAACAGCATCACTATGCACATCCTGCTCAACACCAACCAAGGGTTTGATAATACTTGTTCCTTGAACTTCATGGTCATATTGTCGAACGATCCATTCCTTTGAACAGATATTTGGCCGAGATAACATATCAAGCAGCAATTTCCCATAATCAGTTGGTATGCCTAAAACTGGCTCAGTAAGTTTACGGAATTCAGGGGATAACCAGATAGCTTCAAATTCCCATTGCGGAAAGCCTGATGATACAAAATCAACATCAATATATGCACAGGTTTTATCTTTATACACAATGTGTAATTTACCCGTATCTGTATAAGTTCCAATTACTGTGCTTTCAACAGCGTGTACCTGTGATAATTCAAAAAAGCGTTTCAGATGATCGGGTTTAACAGCGACAGTCATGCGTTCCTGAGATTCGGATATCCAGATTTCCCACATATCAAGGCCGTCATATTTTAAAGGCACTTGATCTAACTGAACCAAACAACCGTTACTGATTCGACAACTTTCTCCAATGGATGACGATAACCCCCCGCCT
>PDZT01000489.1 GCA_002753105.1 Deltaproteobacteria bacterium YD0425bin50
AGATTCCTGCAGACGAAGATTCTCAACAGCAAGAATCACTTCCAGAAGAAACAATTCCAAAAGAAGATGAGTCGATTTTTCCAGATTCAACTATTCCAATAGATCCGAACAATCCAAATGAACCTGCAGAGCCAATGACACCAATTCAGCCTGAATCAAAAAGTGCATATTTCAGGAATCTTTTTTTCTTGATGCCATTTTCCTTGTTTGATCAACCTGCATTTGCAGCGGAAAAACCAACAGTCGTTAAATTAGACGACATCAAACAATGGGTTTATAAAGGGAAGGATATGATGGCGTATTTAGAACGGGTTAAAGCTGTAATTGATGAAAAACAGAAATCCGTATGGGAAAAAAATAAATATGACGATAAGTATCGTGTTTTATTTCAAAAAGTTGCATATGCTGGAGGGTGGCAGGAAAGCTGTTTTCGTCAATTTAAGCAGGAAAAGGGAAAAACCATTTATTTGCGTTCTTATAACGGGAGTTCAGTGGGGTTGATGCAGATTAATGAAAAGGTGTGGCGGGGAATATATGCTGAACCGCATTTACGTTGGGATATTTCTTATAATGCGAATGCTGGCTGTGAAATATTTTTTCAATACTTAACACGGTATGTGTTAAAAAAACTCAAAGATAAACCGCCAGTACCAGATTCTGTACTTGCTTCGGGTGTTTATGCCATTTACAATGGTGGGCCGGGTGATTTTTTAAAATTTTTAAACAGATATAAAACAGGTAAGTTGTATATGAGTGATAAGCTTTTTGCTGATAAATACAAATGGGTAGAGGACAATGACTGGAATAAACTTGAGATTTGTCTTGGCACCCAATAGGAGGTAATGCATATGAGACAACTTAGAAAATCAATGTTTTCTGGATCATGGTATCCATCACAGCCCTCAGAATGCAAAAAAATGATTGACTCTTTTTTAAAAGAATATCCTTATAAAAAAAGTGAAGATAAAAATTACAAAGGAGGAATCGTTCCACATGCGGGGTGGGTTTTTTCTGGAAGTATTGCATGTAATGTGATTCATCGTTTGAGTCAAGGGGATAAGCCTGATGTAATTGTTGTTTTTGGAATGCATTTAGGAGAAGGCTCGCCTGCATATATGATGGCAGATGGTGCGTGGGAGACTCCTTTTGGTGAACTTCCAGTTCATACTGAATTGGCAAATGCGTTAACTCAGCATTTTCATTTTCAACTTGAAACGCCTTTGCGTTTTAAACAAGACAATACCATAGAATTACAACTGCCATTTATCAAATATTTTTATAATGATATTCAGGTAGTTACCATGGGTATTCCACCCACTGTCACATCACTTGAAATTGGTAAATCTATTGTAAAATTGAGTAAACAATTAGGCTTATCCATTCAGGTCATTGGTTCCACTGACTTAACTCATTATGGGCTTAATTATGGTTTTACGCCAGCAGGTTCGGGGAAAAAAGCTCTTGAATGGGTAAAACAGGAGAATGATCGGCATATTATTGACGCTATGTTGTCTATGGATCCGCAATTGGTTTTAGAACAGGCGAAACAACGAAACAATGCCTGTTGTGCAGGAGCTGCGGCGACAGCAATAGCTGCTGGAAATGCATTGAATGTGAATATGCCAGAACTTGTTGCTTATGGGACGAGTTATGATAAACAACCGGCAGATAGTTATGTGGGGTATGCTGGAATTATTTTTTAGTCAATATAAAATGCAAAGAAAGGAATACATGAACTATAAATTAAACAAAATGTATTGGCTAATTACTGTAATCATCTCGTTGTGCTATTTCATGATTCCAATGAAACTGTATGCAGATATGCCGGTAAACAATAGGCCAAAAATGGCTCAGGAGAAAAAATTAGGTAATAAAAAAACAATGATTCGAAGTTCTCGAATTATTGGTGGTCAAGACGCGGTTGAAGGTCAATGGCCATGGATTGCTGCTTTAGTCAATGCGAATGAAACGAATTTGTATGACGCCCAATTTTGTGGAGGATCATTGGTTCATCCATCATGGGTTATTACTGCAGCGCATTGTGTTGAAGGTGAGAGTGAAACGAGTATTCAGGTTGCTATAGGTATTCATAATTTAGATAATCCGGTTGATGAGCTTATCAATATAAAGCGGATTATCATGCATCCCAATTATGATCCTGAATCTATGGATGCTGATATTGCCTTAATAGAATTATCTACGCCATCTCGTGCAAATCCTGTAAAACTTTTTTCTGAGGATACAAACCTGAATGGACAGGAAGCAATTATTTTAGGATGGGGCTCAATGGATGTCAACTCTGATACGTATGCACATATTCTTCAACAAGTGACGATTCCAATTGTTCCAAATAAAACATGTAACGAAAGTTATACTTCAGAAACAGGAGATACAACCATTTATGCTTTGGATACGATGATTTGTGCAGGATACAGCCAAGGCGGGAAAGACTCTTGTCAAGGAGATAGCGGGGGACCTCTACTGATCAAGCATGACGGAGTTTGGAAATTAGCAGGGGTTGTTAGTTTTGGTGAAGGGTGTGCACAGCCCGGATTATACGGAGTGTACACTAAAGTCGCTAAATTTAATGATTTTTTAATGGGTTATTTTAACACAAGTCGATATCCCATTTGGGGACGATTAACCACATCCATTGCGGGGTATGATTCACTGGCTGTAAAAAATGCTAAAATTATTTTAAAAAATACAAATTATTCTTCCCATAGTAATGAAAATGGCGTGTTTTACATGGATGTTCCACCGGGGACTTATACGATTTCGATTACTGCACCTGACTTAAAAACGATTGAACACTCTATTGATATTACAGCAGCATCTCAGATAGATATTTCTCAACAAATGAAGATCCAAGGACAGTCTATCGTTGAAACATCTTCAGCAACTTTATCACAAGATTTTATTCTCAACATTCCGTTAATTATATATAATGATCAGAAATTATGGGCTGACTTGATGTTCATTGAATCCAATACAAATCGCATCCTTTTTGAACTTAAAAATTATGGTTCGATTAAATGAATGTTCTTACCATCAGTTAAATGAAGAATTGTCAAATTCCTATTCTGTAGTATGATTCAGTAATTCTTTGATGGTTTGAATAAGTTCTTTT
>PDZT01000490.1 GCA_002753105.1 Deltaproteobacteria bacterium YD0425bin50
AGCATCCGTCATGGATTGAGGTGTTAAAATGATCAAGCATCCATCTACATTAGGATCACTGATCACTGTAGCAAGGGCATTTTCATACCGTTCCCGATTCGCGTCCCCAATGACATCCACTGGGTTATGAAAATTGGCTGTAGGCGGCAAATAACGATGCAGTTCTTCAATAGTGGCTTCTTCAAATCGAGCGAGTTGAAGGCCGGAATGTTCCGTCATATCTGTTGCAATAATTCCCGGGCCACCCGCATTCGTAACAATTGCGATTCTATTGTCTTTTAATATTTTTCGAGGCGCAAACACTGTCGCATAATCAAACAGTTCATTCACGGTATCGCATCGCAATATTCCGGCATGAGCAAACAACGCATCATATACAGCGTCTGTTCCAGCCAATGATCCTGTATGAGATGCGGCTGCTGCTGCTCCTGCCGCTGATCTTCCGGATTTAATTACCAACACAGGCGTTGGCTTTTCGCCAGAAGTAATATTTTTTACCACTTCAACAAATTCATCAGCATTACGCTGCAACTCTTCCATATATATCATAATAACATCAGTATTGGGATCCTTGTGATAATACTGCAATAAATCCAGTTCATCGACATCTGCTTTATTGCCTATAGAAACGAATTTTGAAAAACCAAACCCTCGATGTGCTGCAAAATCCAACACTGCTGTGCATAAAGCGCCACTCTGAGAAATAAACGAAATATTTCCAAATTTCGGCATACGCGCAGAAAAACTCGCATTCATAGATACATCAGGTGACGGATTAATAACGCCTAAACAGTTAGGCCCCACAACTCGGATACCCGCTTGTTTACACTTTTGTTTAATTTGATTTTCAATGATGAGACCTTCTCCGCCAACTTCTTTAAATCCAGCAGACACAATGACAAGTCCTTTTACCTGTTTTTGAACACAGGTATCTACAGCCTGCAACGCCTGTTTGGGAGGTAAAATAATCATAGCTAAATCCACAGGATCAGGAATATCCAATAATGTAGGATAAGATTTAATGCTCAACACTGATTTGGCTTTTGGATTCACTGCATATAAAATTCCCTGATAGCCACCATACAAAATATTTGCAAAAATATCGTGACCCACTTTTCCTTTTGTTGACGATGCACCAATAACAGCAATAGAATACGGTGAAAAAATTGCATCAAGACTGTGCGGCATAACCTCTTCTCCTTATTTAGAAATCAAACGATCTAACATGTTATTAACACCTATTACTGATGGAGCAGTATCTGGCAATTCTATCAAAGACTGTCTTTTCCGATCAAATGCCATCAGCGTTTCATCCTCTAAAATCGTAGCCAATAAAGGTAATCCCATGTCTTCTACCTCTTTTAGGAAAGTTGCATCCATTTCTTTAGCAGCCCGATTCACAACTAATCCTTTGGTTTCAATGTGTAAACCCAAGGTATTGATCAACTCATATATCCGTTTCACTGCTCGAAGCCCTCGCAATGAATAATCACTCACCATTAACAGAATATCTATCCGGCCGTTGGTTCTGCGGCTTAAATGTTCCATCCCCGCTTCATTATCAGCAATAACATAGCCATAATTTTTAGCTAAATCCTCAGAAAATTGACGGAATACATTATTGACCATACAATAACATCCCTGTCCTTCCTGACGTCCCATGACCATCAGATCAAATCCATCTCTCTCTATTAATACTTGATTGAGTAACACATGCAAGTAACTTATCTTATCCATTCCTGCAGGAAGGGTTTCCGGAGATCTCATAAATTCTTCACGAATATCTCCAATGGTCCGCTCAACATTGATCCCAAGACTTTCACCAAAATTGGAATTTGGGTCTGCATCAAGCGCGAGAACCGGTCTATACCCATTTTTTACCAAATACCGCAGAGACAAACACGCAATAGTAGTTTTACCTGTTCCACCTTTTCCTGCAACAGCAATCACTTTTCCCATATTTTTTTCCTTTTATTATTTACTAAATTGAAAACACGGTTAAACTCTTTTCATATATAGCCTGATATTTATTTTCAAGTTCTTTTTTGGATATACCTACTGATCCTTTTTGCACTGTAGTATTCTTATTATTCTCATTTCATATTGCATTTTTTAATTGTCAAAATAAGGATAACAAGTTAATTATCACTTGATTCAAATTGGTTAAATAGACGACAATGATAATTTTGGGGGAGACACAATGAACCAAGACCACAACAAAAGTAAAGAAAACACGTATGATCTTTATATATCCTCATTACTCATCGGTAACCGATTGAATTGCGGGATGACGATTAAAAATTTACTTCATGCGAATTCAAATACAAATGCATTATCCCATGAGATTATCAATATATACGAGCAATTTTTTCAACGCTCATTATATGCAATAGGTGAATATTGGGAAAAAAACTTAATTACGGTTGCCACTGAACATATGGCAACTGCTATTACTGAAGGAATTATGAACGAAGTCTATCCACTAATCATCAATCCAAAACGAATTTCTAAAAAAGTGATTGTTTCATCTGTAGAAAATGAAGAACATCAAATTGGTGCAAAAATGGTTTCAGATATGTTTGAAATGCACGGATGGGACGCCATCTATCTTGGAGCAAATACCCCTTTGAATGAGTTAATTCTGTTTATTGAACAATTCAAACCGAATCTATTGGCTTTATCGTTAAGTGTTTATTTTAATCTCCCCAATTTAGAATCCATGCTAAATAAAATTACAGATAACTATCCTGATGTTCCAATTATTATTGGAGGTCAGGCATTTCGTTATGGTGGAAAAGATATCGCCGATTTGTATTCTAATGTCATTTATATTTCTGATTTGAACTCATTAGAAAAGTATATTCTTACACTTGATCAATAAAAAAAGGAGTATTGTATGCAAAGACAAGACTTAATTCAATCAGCATCCGAATTATCATCCGTTAATTCTGAGATATACACTGAATATTCTGATAAACGAGACGCATTGGTAGCTGCGATCAATCAAACCATGATCAATCGATTAGACCTTACTGAACTTATTGGAAAAAATAACCTTGACATGATGAAAGACAATCATGCAAACCATGCAAAGTTTGTACAATCTATTGTTAAACGACATAACCCT
>PDZT01000081.1 GCA_002753105.1 Deltaproteobacteria bacterium YD0425bin50
CTTACCATTAAAGGTGTTGATGTTCTTGATGAAACCCCCCTTTTAGATATTAAACCCTATATTGAACATTTTGATGGAGTTATCAATAGCGTTTCTGGATGGATGACAGCAGCTATAGGGGATATAACAAAAAAACGTTCTGATAATCGTTTTAGGTAAACGATTCACATTATAGAATTCGGTAAAAGCGATAAAGAGTAAAAGCGATAAAGAGGAGATGATGATGAAAAGCTGGGATTGGGAATCTGGAAAACGGTTTATTGCTGATATAGGGGAATGGAAAACGACATACCCATATGTAGAAGAACCTTATATCAGTCCTGATGGTGAAACAATAGCCGCCATTGTTAAAACAGAAGATGAGGAATTTACTGTTTGCGTGAACAATAAACCATGGGAAAATGCTTTTGATAAACTCTGGTATTTAAGGTTTTCGCCAGACTGCCGTCTAACCGCAATAGTGTCTGTAGATAGCGAGTGGACGATTGCCATTGATGATGAACTATGGGAAAACCGCTTTGATTTTGTCTGGAATACTCAATTTAGTCCTACAGGTGAAAGCATTTTAATTGCCGCTCAAAGTGAGCGTAAGTATTTTGCAGTGATGAATGATCAACCTTGGGAAAATCGTTTTTTACATATCACAGACCTTCATCTGAGTTCTGATGGACAACATGCAGCAGGCGTTGTGCAGACAATTCCTACAAAAGAAGGGGATTTAGCTTGCTTTCAACAAGGCAGTTTTAGCATTGCGGTTAATGGAGATATATGGGATCGTCGTTTTGTGAATCTGTGGAATCCTGTATTTAGCCATGATAATCACCATGTCGCAGCAGAATCAAGAATCACTTTGCATGATTATACCATTGCTGTGGATGGCATAATATGGGATAAAACCTTTTCATGTGTATGGACTCCACAATTCAGCCCTGTGGACGGAACCGTAACAGCCCCAGTAAGCATCAACGGAAAATGGTTTTTAGCCCAAAACAGCGAAGTGATATGGGAAAAACCGTTTGTACAATTATGGCATCATGCCTATAGCCTTGACGGAAAAAATATTGCCGCTATTGTAGCACCTCAGTTTGGAAAATGGACAATCGCAGTGAATGAGATTCCGTGGAAAGTAACGTTCATCGATCTGGTGACAGATATGATTTTTAGCCCTGATGGGAACCACGTCGCCTGTCTTGGTAAAACAAATGACAAATGGTTTATCGCAGTAGATGGGATCGTCTGGAAGGACAGCTTTGATAGAGCATGGGAACCTGTGTTTAGTCCTGATAGCCGTCGTATTGCTGTTAAAGTACAAAAAGATGACAAGTATTTTATTGTATTAGACGGCCAAAAATGCTTAGATGATTTTGAAGCAGTATGGGAGCCTGTATTTAGCCCGGATAGTAACCATATACTCATCAGAGCCATAGAACAAGGTAAATACTATAGAATTATTATTTAATTAATTAGGAGAACATATGCACCTTATCTATAATTTTGTTGCCGGGCCTTTATTATGGCTTACCGTTATTGTATTTTTTGGCGGCAGTATCTATCGCATACTTTCTATTTTAAAAATGGCGCATCAGAAAGATATTGCTGTCTATGCTTATTTTAATCCGTTTTATGCTCTTCGGTCGGTGTTTCACTGGATCATTCCGTTTGCCAATGAAAGCATGAAAAAACATCCGTTGCTTACAATTGTCAGTTTTGCTTTTCATATTTGCTTATTCCTTGCGCCGTTATTTCTCTTTGCGCATATCATTCTTATCAAACAATCCTGTAACATAAGCTGGGGATATATTCCTGACATCGTTGCTGACATCATGACTGTGATGGTTATCTTGTCATGCATCTTTTTTTTGATAAGACGCATTCGAATACCTGAAATCCATTATCTTAGCACACGTTCAGATTATATTGTCCTTGCTATCGTTGCTGCACCCTTTATAACAGGATTTTTAGCCTATCATCAATGGGTTGCTTATGATATTATATCTATTTTGCATATTCTTTCAGGTGAAATCATGCTGATGTGTATCCCGTTTACGAAATTAAACCATGCGCTATTTTTCTTTTTAACTCGCGGATACATGGGGTCTGAATTCGGAAAGGTCAGACATTCAAGAGATTGGTAAAACATAATAAGGAGCGTTATCATGTACGAAGGTGTTAAAGCTGAAGCGGATCATAAAATTGATGATGCCGGAATAGATAGCGGTATTCAGGCACTAACCGATAAAAAAATTGAGTCGGTAATCACCAAGTTTTTAAAAAGTGAAACCGGCGCCCGCTTTAAAGTCTATACAGATATATGTGTGCATTGCGGACTCTGTGCGGATGCCTGTCATTTTTTTCTATCAAATGACCGAAATCCAAAATTTTCTCCATCCGGTAAAGTTAAACAAACGATCGGAGAAATTGTAGCTAAAAAAGGTAAAGTCAATTCGGAATTTATTTGGAAATTAGCTGAAATCGCTTTTACGGAATGCAATGTCTGTAAAAGGTGCGTGATGTATTGTCCATTTGGTATTGATGTGGCTTATCTGATGCTGACCATGCGCCGACTTTGTCATCAATTAGGCGTAGTTCCTCAAAATATTCAGGATACAGCTCACAGCCATTCTGCTACATTCAATCAAATGTGGATTAAAGAGGATGAATGGATAGACAGCCTGCAATGGCAGGAAGAAGAAGCCAGAGAAGAACTGCCCAAACTTAGAATTCCTCTTGAAAAACAAGGTGCTGATATTTTTTATTCTGTGATTGGCCCTGAACCTAAATTCAGAGCGCAACTGCTGTATCAGGCAGCAGTTATTATGAATACAGCGGGTGTGGACTGGACAATGCCAGCAACTCCGGGATGGGATAACAGCGATATGTGCATGTACACGGGAGATTATGAAATGATGGGCAGGTTAAAGCGATCTCATTTTGAAACCGCAATGCGTCTTAAAGCAAAACGCATTGTGATGGGAGAATGCGGGCACGCGTTTCGTTCGGTTTATGATGTCGGAAATCGTTTTTTAGGGTGGAAAATGCCGCCTATACCGATTACTCATGCTGTTGCTTTTTATCATGAACTGTTAATCGCCAAAAAAATTAAGATAGCTCATCTATTTGAAGAACCGGTAACGTTTCATGATCCATGTAATATCGTAAGAGGCGGAGGGTTACATGAAATCGCCAGAGAAGTTATTCGCTATACATGTAAAACATTTATTGAAATGATTCCCAACAGAGAACATAATTATTGCTGTAGTGCTGGCGGCGGTTTGATTAACTGCGGCGCACCGTATAAAATGAAAAGAGTTGAGGGAAACAGGGTTAAAGCAGAGCAGTTAAAGGAGGCAAAAAAGAAAGGCGCCAACATAGTCATTGCTCCTTGTCATAACTGTCATGGCGGTTTAGAAGACATTATTCATCATTATGGCTTAGATATGAAACTTAAATTTTTGGGAGATATTATCTATGAAACTATGGAAAAACCAGAGGATGAATAGGAGGAAGCAACGCATGAAAATAAAGAATTGGATAGGAATCGGGATCATCATCAGCCTGATATTCGCAACGGTTTATGGTTTTTCTCAGGAAGAGATAACTCAGCTTCATGATAGCACATTTAAAACGCATATAAGACCTCCAGCCCAGTTTGCGCATGACCAGCATAATGATACTGCCCAAATTGCTGACTGTAGTACGTGTCATCATGTTTATGAACATGGTAAAAAAGGTGAAGGTGAAAGTTCTGAAGGTCAGCCCTGTTCGCAATGTCATTTCAATCAGGATGATAATGCATTAGAATTGATTAATATTTATCATAAACAATGCAGAGGATGCCATTTAGAAAAAAAAGCTGGGCCTGTGTTATGCGGCGGCTGTCATCAAAGAAAGTAAAGGGAAAAGGAGTTATGTATGGCAAAAAAAATCATGGTAGTAGATGATGATCCAATTATCGTAAAGTATATTGTTCGTATTGCACAGGATAATGGTTATGAAACCTGCTCAGCAAATGACGGCATTGAAGCGTATACAAGGCTTCAAGAGGAAAAGCCGGATTTAATTACCCTTGATCTGCAGATGACTGAAGAATGGGGGCCTCAGTTTTATAGGCGGCTTGCTAAAGAAGAAGAATATAAACATATCCCGATTATTGTTATCAGCGGTCTTGCTAGTCGTCATCTGTCCATAAGAAAAGCGGTTGCATATTTAGCCAAACCCTTTGATCCTGTTGAACTGATCACCATCATCCAAAAGACGATTGGAAAATGAATCCTCAAATTTTGCTTGTTGACGATGAAGACGGCATAAGAAAAGTTTTAGGGATTTTTTTATCGGACAGCGGGTATGATGTTTTAACTGCTGAAAATGGTGAAAAAGCACTTGAAATTTGTAGAGAATATCAGCCTCCTATTGTCTTAAGCGATATCAAAATGCCGGGTATGGACGGAATAGAGCTTCTCAAGCGCATCAAGAAGCTTTATCCTGAAACTGAAGTCATTATGATCAGCGCACATGGTGATATTGAACTTGCCATCCAAAGTCTTAAATATGAAGCTGCGGATTTTGTATTAAAACCCATCCAGAATGATTCCTTAGAAGTTGCTTTAAAAAGGGCAACTGAAAAAATCCTAACCCGACAGAAACTGAAAGACTATACAGAAAATCTTGAACGACTGGTCAAAGAAAAATCAGAAAAACTTGTAGAAACTGAGAGATTAGCAGCTCAGAGATATCAGCAATTATTTGATGAAGTTCCCTGCTACATTTCTGTTATAGATAAATCCATGAAACTTACTGCTGTGAATCGGCGTTTTAAAGAAGACTTTGGTGATGCAATGGGGTCTTATTGTTATGCTGTTTACAAAAACAGGACATCACCGTGTTCCAATTGTCCTGTGCAGTTGACCTTTGAAGACACCCAGTCTCATTATTCAGAAGCTGTAGTTACCTCAAAAACAGGAGAAGCGCATATTGTATTAGTCTGGACAGCTCCTATTTGCGATCATCATGGAACACCGATTCAGGTCATGGAAATGGCAACTGATGTAACTCAGGTCCGAAAACTTCAGAATCATTTATCGTCATTAGGACTATTGCTAGGGTCTGTTTCCCACAATATCAAAGGGTTATTGACAGGCTTAGATGGCGGCATGTACAGCTTAACTTCAGGTTTTGCCAAAAAAAATGAGGAATTGCTCAAAGAAGGATTTGAAACCGTAAAAATAATTGTAAGCCGTCTTCGCAAAATGGTTCTGGATATTTTATATTATGCCAAAGAAAGAGAGCTGCAATGGGAAAAAGTAGATGTTTTGGCATTTGCTGAAGAACTTGCGGCAATCATCGAACCTAAACTCTCTGTTCATGGTGTCGGTTTCATTACATGTTTTGATTCTTCAGTAGGAACAGTTGAGTTTGACGCTGGAGCTGTGCATTCAGCTCTACTTAATATTTTAGAAAATGCACTGGATGCCTGCCTTGAAGACAAGAATAAACCCGATCACCATATTCTGTTCAGCGTGAAACAGGATGAAAACCATCTTATATTTGAGATTCAGGATAATGGTATTGGTATGGATAAAGAGACAACAGATAAGTTATTTACCTTGTTTTTTTCTTCCAAAGGCCAAAAAGGAACAGGACTAGGGTTATTTATTGCAGATACAATTATCCGCCAGCATTCTGGTATTATTCTAGTTGAATCAAGTAAAGGAATAGGAACAACGTTTCATGTAAAACTGCCAAATGCGCGGTGTTGAGCTATTAGCGAGATATCCGAATCATTGCCTGATTACTCTTTTTTATTGTATTGACAATTACAGATATTCAATTCAATAAAGGTTGGGGGCGAGGTCTTTCATCGTTCCCACGCTCCAGCGTGGGAACGCAGCCATGGACGCTCCAGCGTCCAATTTCGTCCAGAACCCATACGCTTTCTAAGTCAATTCGGGACGCTGGAGCGTCCCTATATGCGTTCCCACGCTGGAGCGTGGGAACGATCGACTGCCTCTTATATTTAGGTATTGATAAAATGATGAAACATCTTTTTATGATCATGTTACTTTGTATTGGGAATTCCGCTTTTGCATCTCAGCATCAGAAATCCATATTTGAAAATTTTAAAACCCTTTCGATAGCCTGCACGATCAACACATACCCGTATTCCTATCAGGATAAAGATGGACAACTCAAAGGCGCGGTCATTGATATCTGGCAATTATGGTCAAAAAAAACAGGTATTCAGATTGAGTTTATCCCAGATTCATTAAACGCCTGCATTGATAGCGTTTGTAGCGGTAAAAGAGATGTTTTAGGCATGTATTCTCATGGTAAGGATGAGCATTTATGTTTAAGGGATGTTGCGCCTATATTTAAGGATAACATTTATTTTTTCTGGAATAAAAGCATCTCAGGCATTCAAACCTTACAGGATTTAAAAGGATTCAAAATTGGCTGTGTGCAGGGAAACGGTGCTGAAGCGTACATTCAGAAAAATTTACCTGAAGCAGTTCTTACAGTGTTTCCAACCAATGCAGAGCTGTTTGATGCGTTTAGCAAAAAAGCAATACTGGTGTTTATTAAAAGGTTTCAAGATGCACTGGCTATGACAAAACAATTGGGGCTGGAATCTGACATTGATTTTTATCCTGAAGCTCCATTGTATAGCATTACAGGGTATGCCTCAGTAAAAAAAGACAATTCAACCCTTGCCCAAGCCATTCAACAGGGTATGAATCTGATTAATGCGGATGAAAAAGCGTTGATTGAAAAAAAATGGTTCAGTGTGTCTTCAGCTAAACCAAAAGAAACACTGGTTATTGCTATAGACATGGCTTATTATCCATTAACATTTATCAATGCTCAAGGCCGACCTGCGGGTTTATTTGTTGATATCTGGCGTCTCTGGGGTGAGAAAACCGGACAAAAAATTGACTTTTATATGAGTGATTGGAATAATGCAATTAACAGTATTAAAGATAACCAAGCAGATATTCACTCAGGATTATTTTACAGAGATGACCGGGCTGAATGGATAGGATTTTCTCAGCCGTTTTATGAGGCATATTCTTGTTTCTTTTATTCTTCCCAATCCAATGAAAATATCACCAACGATATTGCCAATGGATTTGAAGGAAAAAAAATTGGAATTATCCGGGGAACCTTTACAGAAGCCTATGCCCGTGAACATTATCCCAAAGCAAGTTTTGTTACCTATACATCCCGAGAGCAACTGATAGAAGGATTAATCAATAGAGAAATTAATGTGTTGCTTGCGGAGTATTTAGGTATAGCATCTCTGTTAAGCCGCTTAGGATTATCCGGAGAGATTACCAACCATAATAAAATGCTTTTCAAAAAACAATTTCATGCAGGTGTTTTAAAAGAAAACAAACATCTCCTTGATCTGGTGAATAAAGGCTTTGACGCTATATCTGATGTAGAATTGGTAAAAATCGAAACGCAATGGATACCTGATCCTGAAAAACGATATTACAACTCAACTGAAAAAAAACTTCATCTTACACTGGCTGAACAAGCTTTTGTTAAATCCCATAGTACTTTAAAATTTGGCGTCATAGCGAATTTCCCCCCATTCTTTTTTTATGAAGCTAATACGTATAAAGGAATTCATATAGATATCTTAAGATTAATTACTCAACGTACAGGTATTCAATTTGAAAGCATTCCCCTGCCTCCATCAGAATTGGATGTGAAAATAAAAAATCATGATATTGACATGCTCGTAACGATAACTGATTCTGATCGTAAAAATTATGTAAATTTTAGCAATCCATTTATGGATTATCATTCTGTGATTATCACCCGAACGGATAAACCCTTTATCAATTCGATCACAGCGTTAAAAGGTAAAAAGGTTTCCCTGTTAAAAAGTATCAAAGCCTATAATTTATTACTAGGTAACGATCAGGCAATCGAACGTATTGAAAAAGACAGCTTTGTGGAAGCCTTAGAAGCTGTATCGAATGGTGAAGCGGATGCTTATGTTGGCGGAAACATTGTAACAACCTATCTGATTCAAAAACATCGTTTAGTCAATCTGCGAATTGCCGGATTAACCGATTCCCCTTCTCATCCTTATATGTATGGAGTGCGTAAGGATTATCCGGAATTGGTTGGAATTCTGAATAAAGCCATTGCATCCATATCTAAAGAAGAACATGATGCCATTGTGCAGAAATACTTTCATGTTCAGATGGACTATTCTGTAATAAATTGGCATAAAATTTTGATAGTATCCGAATGGATCATAGGTTTTTTTGTTCTTATTTTAGGAATAAGTCTGTTCTGGAATAGACGCTTAACCATTGAAATACGGAATCGCAAACGAACAGAAAACGCTCTGCGGTTAAGTGAAGATGCTTTGCGCGGAAGTGAAGAAAAATTATCGAGTATTCTAAATGAAATGCGAGATGCAGTATGGTCATTATCATGGCCTGATTTTAAAATACTCTATCTAAGTCCAGCCATAGAAAAAATATACGGAAGACCGATAAAAGAATTTATGGACAATAATTGGCTTTGGCAAGAAGTTACTCATCCGGATGATAGGGGATTTATACAACGGTCATTAAAAGAAATATACGAAAAAGGAATGTCAGAGAGGGAGGGTCGTATTATAAGACCTGATGGAAGCATTGTATGGATTTACGATAAGAGTAAGCTTATTCTGGATAAGAACCAGAATCCCATTCGAATAGATGGATTGATTTCTGATATTACTGACCGTAAGATCATCGAAAAAGAATTGCAAAAAGCTAAAGACTCTGCTGAAGCTGCAACTCGTGCCAAATCTGAATTCCTTGCCAACATGAGTCACGAAATCCGAACGCCGATGAATGCGATTTTAGGTATGTGTAAATGTTTACTGGATACACCGCATACAACCCAACAACGCCATTATTTAACTATTATTAATACTGCATCCGATAATTTACTGACAATTATCAATGATATTTTAGATATATCGAAAATTGAAGCGAATAAGATTCAGTTGGAGTATCACCATGTACGCATTTCAGATATATGTCATGAAATAGAAAACCTGTTATATACATTGAGTTATACCAAAGGTATTCAATTGAGTTGCGATGTTGATGAAACCTTACCGATCATCAAAACAGACCCTATCCGTCTCAAACAAATTGTGTTAAATCTGGGTAATAATGCCATCAAATTTACACCCAAAGGTATGGTTTACATTGAGGTTAGTGTTGAATCCGAAACCGACACGCATATTACCCTGTGCATTAGTGTAAAAGACAGCGGTATCGGCATTAGCCAAGAAAAAATAAACTTGTTGTTTAAGCCTTTTTCACAGGTTGCTGACCATAGATCAAAGGGAATTCAAGGAACAGGACTTGGACTGGTAATATCAAAAAAGCTTGTTGAATTGATGGGTGGTACCATTCATGTGGAAAGTAGTGAAGGTATTGGCTCACGGTTTTGGTTTGAGATTCCTTTTGAAAAAGGATCAGCAGCTCAATTGATAGAAGCTGTTCCTGCTAATAGAGAATTCCTCATCCCAAGAAATATCAATATCCTTGTTGTTGAAGATAATGCCTTTAACCAAGAAGTGATCAAAGAATTTCTCAAAAATTATCAACTGGTTATTCTTGACAATGGGAAAAAAGCCATTGAACTATTGGAACACAAACCATTTGATCTTATCCTGATGGATATTCAAATGCCTGAGATGGATGGTATCACAGCCACTCAAATCATCAGAAATACGAGTTCTAAAGTGATAAATCATGATATTCCCATTATTGCAATGACCGCATACGCAATGAGGGAAGACCGTGATTTGTGCTTTAGAACAGGAATGAATGGTTATATAAGCAAACCCATTAATTTCAACAGCTTATATCGAGAAATAATAAAAGTATTGGCTATTAAAATCAATAGTGAGTCAACCCCATGAAACTTCAATCCCAGCTTACATGCAATAATACAAACGAGTTTGGTGTGAACCTTCAGCAAGAAGAATACCGAAATCTGTTTGATCTTGTGCCGTGTATTATTAGTGTTCAGGATAAAAATTACCGGCTGATTCATTATAACAACGAGTTTGCTAAATTATTTGGGGCAAAACCCGGAGATTTTTGTTTTTATGCCTATAAAGACAGAACCGAAAAATGTGTGGAATGTCCTGTGGAAAAAACCTTTCAAGACGGGTTATCTCATTATAGCGAAGAACGAAGCTTAAAAGACGGCAAGCTTACCCACTGGGTAGTCAAAACAGCGCCCATAAAAAATGCTCAGGGCGAAATTATTGCGGCTATGGAAATGAGTCTGGATATTACAAAAAGTAAGCTCCTTGAAAATAAGCTGGAAACCATCGAAAAAAAATATCATGCCATATTTAAAAATATGCCATCTCCAGTATTTGTGCTTGATCAAGAGACCTTAACTATTTTGGATTGTAATAACAGTGCAACGCTGGTCTATGAATATGCTAAAGAAGAAATTATTGGCATGTGTTTTACTGATTTATTTAAAGAATATTCTCCTGAAATACTAAACCATATAAGAACAACATTAGATATTCATCAGGTAAGACATATAACTAAAAACAAAAAAACGGTCTTTGTAAATATTAAAGTTTCCCCTCTTGATTATCCGAATAAAAGAATGCTTCTTGCGATTACGAGTGACATCACAAAAAAGCTCGAAACTGAACAACAGCTTATACAGGCGAGCAAAATGGCAACGTTAGGCGAAATGGCTACAGGCGTAGCCCATGAACTCAATCAACCGCTTACCGTCATTAAAACTGCAAGTAGTTTTTTAATGAAAAAAATCAAAAAGAATGAGCTTATCAATCCTGAAAATTTATTTGTCATGGTGAGCGAAATAGATTCTCATGTGGATAGAGCCTCGAAAATTATCAATCACATGAGGCAATTTGGCAGAAAGTCTGAAATGACTTTAGAAAAAATTCAGATAAATGCTATTCTTAAGAAAACCTTTGAATTTTTTAGCCAGCAGCTTAGATTAAGAGAAATTGAACTGGTATGGGATATCGATGAAAATTTACCCATGATTCTGAGTGATGCAAGCCGACTAGAACAGGTTTTTATCAATCTATTTATTAATGCAAGGGACGCTATTGAAGAAAAAAGTGTGTCCACAGGGCAAAAATGTGATAAGAAAATTACGCTTCATACAAGACACGATGCCGATCAGGTTATGATTCAGGTGAGAGATACGGGGATAGGCATTCCTGAGCCTCTTTTAGAAAAAATTTTTGAGCCTTTTTTTACTACGAAGAAAGTAGGGCAGGGTACAGGGCTGGGTCTATCCATTAGTTACGGCATTATCAAAGATTGCGGGGGCAATATCAGCGCTGTATCTGAACAAGGAAAAGGTTCCACGTTCATAATTACTTTACCCATTCCGGACAAATAAAGATGGAAAATACACTTTTACTAGTAGATGATGAAGAAGGTATCCGCAAGGTTCTGGGAATTTCCATAAAAGATTTAGGATATGCTGTATATACCGCAAGCAATGGAGAAGAAGCTTTAAAGATTTTTGGAACCATTCATCCGCCTATTGTTTTAACGGATATCAAAATGCCCGGCATGGACGGGATTGAACTTTTAAGAAAAATCAAGGAGCAATCCCCTGAAACAGAAGTGATAATGATTACAGGTCATGGAGATATTGATCTTGCAATCAAAAGTCTGAAATTTGAGGCAACGGATTTTGTAACCAAGCCCATTAACGATGAAGCCCTTGAAATTGCACTAAAAAGAGCTTGTGAACGCATTGCCATGCGAAAAACCATTAGAGATTATACAGAAAATCTTGAGAGAATTGTTGCAGAAAAAACCAAACAACTACTCGACTCGGAACGCATGGCGGCTATTGGAGAAACCATAGCAGGACTTTCCCATACCATTAAAAATATTGTCAGCAGTTTAAAAGGCGGCATGTTTGTGCTTGAAAAGGGAATTGAACTGGATGAAAAACAATACCTTATTCAAGGTTGGGAAATGGTCAAAGGCAACGTGGATAAAATCAAAAATTTATCCCTGAATCTTCTGAATTATGCTAAATCCACTGAGCTTCATTTTGAAATGAGTAATCCAAATCAGCCAGCAACAGAAGTAGCGCAATTAATCATTCCCATTGCCAAAGAACACAGCATTGCTTTTAGAACCCTGCTGGATGAAAATTTGCCACTGATATCCTTTGATCCCGAAGCAATTCATTTATGCCTTTTCAATTTAGTCACGAATGCGATTGACGCTTGTAAAGAATATCATGAAGGCAGAAAACCCAAGGAAATCATTCTACAAACCGCTCTGTGCGAAAGTGGAAAGCTGGAATACAGAGTTAAAGATAATGGCTGTGGCATGGAGCAAGCCGTTGTCCAAAAAATTTTTCAAAGTTTTTTTACAACAAAAGGAACTAAAGGCACTGGTATTGGTTTAATGCTGACTAAAAAAATAATTGATGCTCATCATGGAAGCATTCATGTGTTTTCAGAAAAAGATAAAGGTTCTGAATTTATTATCAAATTACCCGTTTAGTGAAATGAGTTCTTTGACTCTTCCAATTTCACCACTTTCCAGACGAACTTTAATTCCATGATGGTGAATTGGGGATTTTGTCAAAATGTCTTTCACAATACCTTTCGTAAGTTTCCCTGATCGCTGATCTTTCTTTAATACAATGGATACCTGCGATCCAAGTTTTACATTCTCACGAACTGTTCCGTTCATATAATTCACTTTCTATATAGATTATATAAGTTGTAAGCATTTGTCGTATGGGCGTATTGCAATACGCCCATACAATAGTATTATAGAACCGTGAATGCAATTTTCATCACACATACGGCTTCAGGATCGGCAACCCTGCTACGGATTTTTTTTCGGTTGCTTATCTTGCGATTTTTTGACCTGCTGGTCATGTTTCTTAGTCATCTGTTTCTTGATCTTGTCTTTATCTTTCTTACCGCCCTTATCTCCCATTGCTCGATCCTTTCCTAACATGTAACATAACTATTTTTTAATTGAAAGTTTCCCATTTTTAATAATAACGGTCTCGCCATTTTTAGCTTCAATTGAATCACCGCCAACGATTTCAATTTTACAATCACCACTACAACGGTCATTGGCAGTTGTTCCACCATTAATTGATGTGCTGGTTGTAGAACCCTGATGGACTTTAATATCATAACTTTGGCTATCTTCATTTTTTAAATTTACACCTGCTATAGCCAATGTAGTTAAAAAAAATATAAGACTGACTGCTAAAATAACTTTACGCATTTTTGTTCTCCTTTTTTTAAAAAATTATTGAATTGGTTATAATACAATACCACTACAAAATAGTTATCAAGAAATCAATTAAAAGTACATAAGAAAAAAATTTGCCGTAGGGTAGGAAAGGTTACACTAAAAGGATATTCCTAATGATTTTAGCTTTTCAGCTAACCGATCTGCTCTTTGTTTTTCCATTTCTGCTCTGTGTTTTTCAATAGAAGCGTTATGTCTTTCCATTTCAGCTCGTTCAAAACCTGTAGGAATAATCTTACGTTTCGTATCACACCATCGTAGCCATTCTTCAGTACGACCTTCATATTCACCTTTCCATAACGTAAGTCCAAGATTTAAGTCTGGAAAAAAATGACCAATGTTAACCAAATAGTTACCGTGTTTCAGCTCATATACCCTAAGAGAATACTCATGAAGTAAAGACTGAGGATCAAAAACGACATAGTACAACACGCCAATTTGTGCATATTTATTGAGTTTAAAGTCCGTTTCCTCTCCTTTTAGATTTGAAACGACTTCCACCACAACTTCAGGCGGTTTACCAAACTCGCTGAAAAAATAGGATCGATGCCGTTTTTCCCATATATTTTCAGGAAAATGAACATCCATAGTTAAGAACATATCGGGTACTAAAGGCGGTTCATGAATTTTAAAAAATATACCCACATTTGAACAGGCAATAAAGGGGCGATCCGTTTTCCATGAATTGATCAGGGGATCTACTAAAAGTCTTTGTTGTTTTTCAGAAAAGATATTATCCACTGGTGTATCATCCTCCGTGATCACATCATCATAATTGATTGATTCATGCTGAATATCTATTCTGTTGAATGCGAATTCTGCCATGATATTATCTCCTTACTCCCTACATTAAGCAATTTACATCAATTGATAAAATACTGCAAATACCCCACGATGCTTTCTGAACGATGAACTATAATATAGTTGATGTTTGTAAAAAGCAATTTTAAATTCTAAGTACACAGAAAGGTAATTTCGCATCGAATTGTAGGGGCTAGTTTAAAACCTGCCCCTACGTTATACGGTTCCCTTAGTCGATGCATATTTAGCGATTCTGTGTACTAAGCATTTCTTGTTTCTTGTTTCTCATTTCTTATGCTTGAAAGATGCTGACATTGAAAAAAAACTAGTGGCTCATTTGTGTATGATATTATCCTAATTTCCCGAGAAAATTGTAACTATGTTTTCTCCGGCAGCTGGATATCCAGAGCCTTTAGTATCTCACGTTGGGGCTTGGTCACTTCGGTGAGAATGGAACCGTACTTTCCCGAGT
>PDZT01000082.1 GCA_002753105.1 Deltaproteobacteria bacterium YD0425bin50
CTATTTTAAGGGGGCTAAGCTTTACACTATTTTTTGCAACCAAATAAATAGTTGCAGTAATTCCACTGGTTACTCCTTCCCAAGAAACTTCAATAATTTTATTGCCACGATCGTCAAATCTTTCCTCACGTGACGTGGGCCTTGGAGAAAAATTAAAGTTTAAATTTTCAATTTTTTGATTATAAGTAGGAGAAGCAAAAGATACAGGAACTATATAGCTTAACATTAGTTTGCTTGTTCCATAAGCTGGCATAACCCTTTGCACAAGCTGATACCTGATTTGAGATTCCTGCCCTCCATTTAAAAGATAATTTTCGGCAAAAGCAAATTTAGAAACAAAAAGTAAAATAGATAGTATTATTATTTTCATTTTTTACTTTTAATCCTAATGATTCGAGGGCGATATTTATTTTTTTTTGACATACCCTCTCCTTTTACTTTAACTATAAAAAAAGAAAAAATTAAAAAAAGAACAGAGCATATTGCAGATAATGGAGTATTGACATTAAAATATTGTTCTAATCCGTATCCAATAAAAGCTCCAATCAAAAGAAATATAATTGGAAATAAATAAACAAAAGAAGCTATTTTAATTAAAGATGACGGGGTTAACTCTACTGATACACAATCCCCAACTTTTGCTGATGCAAAATTTATGGCTTCTATTTCCATATCTTCGCCGCCGCCTATGCTATTACAGGATGACTTTGCAGCGCAAGATTCACATTCAATTGCCTTTTGAGTTTTTACCCATGCAGTATTATTGTCTTTTATTTTTGTTACAAAGCCTTCAACTATGCTCATAGCATATCAAACCGCACTGCAAACATCTTTTAGCTTCTGTCTGTGCTATTTTCTGGCATGTATTTTTGTAAACATTTTCTACTTTATCAATATTTTGAACTTCAGTTTTTGGGGTTAATACATTTTCTGGAAGAGATAAATCTATCCCATACATTGCCTTGTGAATATAAGCAGCAGCCATACGGCCACCACCTATAGCTTTTATAGCAGCACTATAGTCAGTCAACTGCTGTGTTCCTATCAAAATACCTTCCCATTTTTCATGAGTCCCTTCAGAAGCTATAAATATAACCTCTGGAAGCCTGCCTGAAGAAAGAATAAGAGTATTACATGGAATTGTAGAATTCTTGCTCTCTACATATGTTAAATTGTTACCATCACCAATTAAACGCGTTATAACTTCATTTAAAATAGTTATCTTTTTTGCACCTAGTTCTTTACACATTTTTTCAGCGTCTGTTAAAATATTTGCTGCAATATCTCTACCTCCATAAATAACAACATTTTCTCCACATGAAATTTGCGTCTGACCTTTAATTAAATCAATCAATAAATATGTGGAAGGTATAGCTTTTTCGATCTTAGATAAACCACCTATTGCTAAGCGGCTATCCCAGCCTCCAGATGCTAAAAATACAGCACTAAAACCATCTTTTAAAAGAGATGGTATAGTTATATCTTGTCCAACAATTTTGTTTAAATGAGTAGTAACTCCAATTTCCACAATACCCTGTATATCCCAATCAAGTATTTCAAGAGGTAATCTTTCTTTTTCAATTGCGACTCTAAGCAAACCTCCTAGTTTGTCTGTTGCCTCGAAAACTTCTGGCAAATGTCCTAAACGAGCTAAAAAGAATGCGGTAGATAAGCCTTCAACACCACCACCAATAATAGCTACTTTTCTATTTGTTTTTGGAGCACAAAAAGGTAATATCCTTTTATTTTGATCCTTTTCAAAATCTGCACAAAATAGCTTTAAAAAATTAATGGAAACAGGCTCATCTACAAATTTTCTTCTGCACTCTGATTGACATGGTTGAGGGCATATTTTTCCAATAACTGTTGGAAAAGGATTTCTTTCTTTAATTACCTGAACAGCTCTATGATTATCTCCAAGTGCTATCTGTTTTATATACTCTCTTATATTTATTCCAGCGGGACAAGCCCTTTGACATGGTGTTGTGCAGTCATTGGTTGTGTATTCTTCTAAAATTCGCCTTGTAACAGATGAAAGTTTTATAATATGTTTTGGACATGCTCTTTCACATGCTCCACAACCTGTACAAAGTTTTTCATTAACAACAGGTAACCCGTCATCTCCCATTGAAAGAGCATTAAACTGACATACAGAAACGCATGTACCAAGACCAAGACAGCCAATAGTACATACCTTCATACCACCATCAAAGAGTGCTGCTGCTTTACAGTCAATCAATCCATTATAAACATATTTAACATCTGCTTTAGAAATTCCGTAGTTACATCCAGGCTTTGCTATATCAGGTTCTTTTCCTTCAACTGCTACCCCTAATATCGCTGCAATTGCAGAAGCGACGTCAGGACCTCCTGCTACACATACATTAGCTGAAGCTTTACCTGAAGAAATTGCCATAGCAGTAGCGCTGCATCCTGGATAACCGCATCCACCACAGTTTGCACCAGGTAATGCCCCTTCTATAGCCTCTATTTTTGGATCAACATATACATAGAAAACTTTAGAAGCAATGGCTAGTCCCCCTCCAACAATAAGTCCCAATAACCCCATCATAATAAGAGCTGTTATCATAGCAAAAGAAATCCTCCTAAATTAATTCTAAAAAATCGAATCAAACTTGCATTTTTCAAAGCATGTTAAACATTTGATACATTTAGCTTTATCTATTACAGCTACTTCTTTTTTCTTCCATGTTATAGCATTTACAGGACAGCTTTTTGAGCAAAGACCACATTTTTTGCATTTTTCAGGATCAACCTCAAATTTCAATAGTGCAACACAACGCTTTGCAGGGCATCTCTTTTCATTAATATGTGCGTAATATTCATCTTTAAAATATCTCAGTGTTGACAGAACTGGATTTGGAGCTGTTTGACCAAGACCGCAAAGTGATGCATCTTTAATTACAGTAGAAAGCTTTTCTAGTTTCTCTATGTCTTCTGGAACTCCTCTTCCTTCACATATTTTCTCAATTATTTCTAAAAGCCTTCTAGTACCTTCTCTGCAAGGCGTACATTTACCACAAGATTCATCCTGTATAAAATCCATGAAAAACCTCGCCATATCAACCATACAAGTATCTTCATCCATTACTATAACACCGCCAGATCCCATAATAGCGCCAACTTTAGTAATTTCGTCATAATCTATAGGTGTATCAAGATACTGTTCAGGAACACATCCCCCAGATGGCCCTCCAAGTTGAACAGCTTTAAATTTCTTTTTATCAGGAATACCACCACCAACATCATATATCATTTTGCGAATTGAAATACCCATTGGAACTTCAACAAGACCAATATTATTTATATCCCCTGATAAAGCAAAAACCTTTGTTCCTTTGCTCTTTTCAGTTCCAATTGATGCATACCATGCTCCACCATTTAAAATAATTCTTGGAACGTTTGCAAAAGTTTCAACATTATTTAAAATTGTTGGTTTTTCCCATAATCCTTTATGTGCTGGAAAAGGAGGTCTTGGTCTTGGCATCCCGCGCTTTCCTTCAATTGAACGCATCAAAGCTGTTTCTTCTCCGCAGACAAATGCTCCAGCACCTTGATAAATTTCGAGTTCAAAATCAAAGCCTGAACCTAAAATGTTTTTTCCAATAAGTCCATAACTTTTAGCCTGAGAAATAGCAACCTCAAGCCTATGTATAGCAAGTGGATATTCTGTACGGCAATAAATATAACCATTATGGGAATTAATTGCTTTTGCAGCAATTATCATACCTTCTAAAACAGCATGGGGATCAGCTTCTAAAATGCTTCGATCCATAAATGCGCCTGGATCTCCTTCGTCAGCATTGCATAAAACATATTTCATATCACCAGTGCTTTTCCTTGCAAACTCCCATTTCATACCTGTTGAAAAACCTGCTCCTCCTCTACCCCTTAATCCAGAAAGTTTAACCTGATCTGTTATTATTTCTGGGGTCATTTCAAAGAGAGCTTTTGCTGTAGCTAAATAGCCATCTTTTGCAATATATTCATCAATTGATTCAGGATTTAAAATGCCTTTATTGCGCAAAACAAGGGGCATTTGATTGGAAAAGAAAGGAATATCTTTTTGAGCAGGGATAATTTTATTTGTACCTGGTTCTTTGTAAAGTAAGCGCTCAACATGTTTCCCATTTATTAATTGCTCGCGAACAAATTCTTCAGCATCTTCAGGTGAAAGTTTTTGATAAAAAAGTCCTCCTGGCTGCATGAGAAGCAAAGGACCTTTTGCGCAAAATCCATTACAACCAGTTTCAATAACCTTTACTTTATTTTCTAAACCTTTTTTAACAATCTCTTGTATAAGAGCATCTTTTACTTTAATGCTCCCAGTTGCATGGCAGCCTGTTCCTCCGCAAAGATATAAATGAATATTATTTTCTGAAGGAATATCTTGAAGTTGTCTTTCTTTTATTTTTTTTAGGTCTTCAACCGTTAATCTTTCCATATTTATCTCCTAATTATATTTATCAAGAATACCAATAACTTGGTCTGCTGAAAGACCGCCATGAGTATCTTTATTCACTGTCATAACAGGGGCAAGTCCACATGCTCCAAGGCATCTAACTGCTTCCAACGAAAAACGCCTATCAGAACTCATTCCTCCTTCTTCAACTTTATAACTATTTTTAATGCGCTCAATACTCTCTTTAATCCCTTTTACATAACAGGCTGTTCCAAGGCACACTTTTATTATATTACGTCCTTTAGGTGTCATTGAAAAAAGCGCATAAAAAGAGGCTATCCCAAAAACTTCACTAGAGGATAAATTTAAACCTTTGGCAATGTAATCAATAAGCTCCATCGGCATATATCCTACAACATTTTGGCATTCTCTTAAAACAGTTATTACAGATCCAGGTTTATGCCTGTTTTCAGTTATAATACCATCAATATTAATCAGCATATCCTCACTTATATCTGGATGGTGCAAACTAAATCGTGCTGTCATATAATCTCCTATCATTTATATGTTTCATAATAATATTAAAATGTCAATGAATATACTATCTTGCGCCCATTCTTATGGCAGAGTCAAGCCTAATTGTTTCACCGTTTAACACTGGATTTTCAATGATATGTTTTACTAGCATAGCATATTCAGAGGGTTTCGCTAAACGTCTTGGGAATGGTATTGTTTGTATTAAAGAAGCTCTTGCTTTTTCTGGAAGACCAGCTAGCATTGGTGTATCAAATAATCCTGGCGCTATTGTTATAACTCTGATTCCTATATCTGCAAATTCACGAGCAATAGGAAGAGTCATGCCCACAACACCTGCTTTAGATGCGCTATAAGCAGCCTGACCTACTTGCCCTTCAAATGCAGCAATTGATGCTGTATTTATAATGACACCTTTTTCTCCATCATCATTTGGTTTATTATAAACCATTTTTTCAGCCGCAAGTCTAACTATATTCATAGTCCCTATCAAATTAATTTGAATTACTCTATTAAAATCAGAAATTGCAATAGGTCCTTTTTTGCCTAAAACTTTAGCAGGCGGAGCAATACCAGCACAATTTACTGCAATATGTATTGCACCAAAAGCAGTAATTGTTTTTTCAATGGCATCTTTTACTGATACTTCATCAGAAATATCAGTTTTGCAAAAAATAGCATTATCGTCTAAAGTCAAAACAAGTTTCTTTCCTTTTTCTTCATCAAAATCTAAAACTGCTACTTTTGACCCTTCTTTTACTAATCCACATACTGTAGCTTCTCCTAATCCTGAAGCTCCTCCAGCTACAATAGCTATAGAATTTTTTATTTCCATGATAAAAACTCCTTAAATATATATTCGCTTAAATTTTGGTAAATAATTTTATTGTATTGTCAATATATATGAAAATAAAACATACCACAAAAAACAAACAAATTAAAGATGATATTATTGAATCTAATAAGTCATAAAATATGATGCTCTGTGACATTATTGACATAACCAAAAACTTAACTTATCTTACCTGAAAATCAATGAATTTAAAATGGAGATTATTATTAATGCTATATTAAATATTCATTGGCGTCAAAATTATGACTAGAATAAATATTCATTTGAAGAATATTCTGAGACGACAAAACATTTATATTCACAATAAAAATCATGCAGAAGATGAATAGATATATGAAAATGATGCGGCAATATCGTTTGCAAAAGCAATATGTGGATAAGGAATTATTTTTCAAGCTCCACCTCGTGAAGGAAAAATAAATCTCACAGCCTCTTGTGTTGGATTGCTGTTAGTTACAGAAACACTATTGATTGTTATGGCTATAATTAGACATAAGAGTTTAAATATAGCCATTTATGGTAGTTTAACATTTTTTTGGGATGTTAAACAGAAACTATATAAAATAGTTGGTGGAGACTCGCTGCTCTAGCTCCCCTAACAAAAAATAACCTTTTGCTAGCGCGTATCGTAAAAGCTGGGATAACATATTGATCTGCCTCCCGTTCTTTTAAATGTAATATTTCATTAGGAGAATAACTTTTATAAAGTGAAACCGGTTAAATGATTCATTAGGCCTCACAGAATGTCTTTATTCCTACGCTTTATAGGTGACTCTAAAATTTTGGAAAAGTATGATATAAATTATTGTAATATATAATAATTTAGTTTAATAAAAATTCTATATTAAATTTTACCTTTTTGTTTATTTTTACCCAATTATAAAAGAGAGTTGGAGGATTTATTATGCTGAAAAAAACTAAGAAAGCGATAATGCTTTTTGTTTTTATTTTTTCTCTGGCAGCTTCTTTTCCTGCTATCAGTGCATCAAAGGAACTTAAGATAGGATTTATGTATGTATCTCCCATAAGCGACGCTGGTTGGACATATGTACACGATTTAGGCAGAAAGGCGCTTGAGACAATTCCCGGATTGACGGTAAAATTCGTGGAATCTGTAGATGAAGGGATCCAGACAGAATCGATTTTGACCTATTTCGCTCAAAACAATTATGATTTGATTTTCGCCACAAGTTACGGGTACATGGATCCTGTCATTAAAATCGCAGAATCGTATCCAAATGTTATTTTTATGCATTGCTCCGGTAACAAGCGCGCTAAAAATGTGGGGGTTTACTTTGGCCGCATATATCAACCCAGATATCTCACAGGGATTGCAGCGGGAGGTATGACCCGGTCAAATCTTATCGGATATGTAGCCGCCTATCCCATTCCCGAGGTTATTCAGGGAATTAATGCGTTCACTTTAGGTGCACAATCCGTGAATCCGGATGTAAAAGTGCATGTCGTGTGGACTAAAACATGGTATGACCCGGTCAAGGAGAAAGCTGCAGCCGAGTCACTTCTGGACAAAGGTGTTGATGTCATAACCCAACACCAGGATTCACCGGCCACACAGGTGGCGGCGCAAAAAAGAAACGTTTACTGCATTGGCTACAATACGGATATGAGTAAATTCGCTCCCAAAGCGCATCTGATATCAGCAATTTGGAATTGGGAGATCATTTACAGACATATCGTCAATCAGGTGCTTAATGGGACATGGAAAAGCGAGGACATATTGTGGGGTATTGAAAAAGGCGCCGTGGATATCTCACCGGTTTCCAATCTGGTGCCGCCTGCCCTTAAGGAAAAAATACAGACCAAAAAACAGGCATTGATTAGCGGGGAGCTATTGGTATTCCAAGGCCCAGTCAATGACCAGAAAGGCGTGACGAGGATCAAGCCTAAAGAGCGTAACGAGGACGCAATTTTGTTGAATATGAATTGGTTTGTAAACGGCGTCGTGGGAAACATTGAATAAGAAAAGGAATGATCAAATGGTTTGGACGTATGTCGATCAAATATAAACTATTACTTCAAACCCTGATTCCGTTACTGTGTGTAACGGTTTTAGGCGGTATTACAGCTGTATGGGTCGCGGTTACCCAACATCATCAGATCGCACATGAAACCCTTTCTAATAACCTGGATCAATTGAAAATGGAGTTGGATCAAGATGCCGAAAGATTAGGACAAAAACTGACGGATGATCTTAGTGATCCGAATCTTATATCATCAATTCGTTCACTTTCTATTTTTTCCGGAAATATTCCGGATTTAAAACGGAATATCCAATGTAAGATAATAAATTATCTGCTAACATTTATCCGAAATCAGAAACATGAATTTATCGCCCTGTATATAGGTGAAGGAGAATTGAGCTGCTACGCGACTGAGGGACAGATATTCATTGTGGAACCAATAAATGAGAAGAAAAACGGTATCCATTTCAAACCAAGTGCTGATTCAATCCTATCGCAATGCATTTCCACAAAATGGGTTCCCATTGAATCAAGCGTAAATTTGCCTCATCGAATTGACCCATTACGGATAAAGAAGGTTCGATTTTTAATCATTGACGATCACATTTACATTGAAGGAATCAGTTCTGTAACCAACGTCATTTACACTGAGTCAGGAGAAGAAAAAAATGTAATTTCCGGCACTGTCCTTCTAAGAAAAGAAGTTCAAAACGATTTTATTCTGGACTTTGCAAACAAGGCCAAGAAGGAAGTTGATATATTTTCGCTGAACGGTAAATTGCTGCTTGGAAGTCATATGGGGATGATCGCTGAGTTGAAGTTTCCAGAATCCTTAGATGAATCAAAGTCAGATCGGTTTTTTGACCTTATAATACAAAATCAAGGCTATAATGTTTTACTGAAGCCTTATAAGTATAATGGCGATTTGGTTGCTTTCATGGCCTCATATACATCCAAAGCCATCGAATTGAAGAGCACCCAAAAGGTTATTTTTTTTCAAATCGGAGGACTTCTTATAGGATTGCTGATTGCAACCCTGATCACCTTTATCATAGCGCGTCTGATTACTCGGCCGATTGTGGATA
This sequence comes from Deltaproteobacteria bacterium YD0425bin50, assembly GCA_002753105.1. Classification (GTDB taxonomy): domain Bacteria; phylum Desulfobacterota; class Desulfobacteria; order Desulfobacterales; family YD0425bin50; genus YD0425bin50. Next base: position 8,878 of record PDZT01000082.1, read on the forward strand.
TTACCATGCAGATGAATACTTTTTCAGATGGAGAATATCCATGTCAAACAATATCCGTCCATTCAAATGATGAACTTGGGGCATTGGCCCATACGTTCAACAAAATGACCATAGAAATTAACCAGAACAAAATAGCCTTGAAGGAACGAGCCGAAGTCCTCGAAAAAGAACTATCCGAACGTATAAGGGCTGAAAAAGAGCTTCAACACTATCAAACAAATTTAGAAAAACTGGTCGAAGAACGCACCAGTGACCTAAACAAAGTTTTAATTGAACGGGATGATATCAACAAGTCACTACAAGGGCAACTTGAAGAATTGGCACAAGCCCGGAAGACCATGCTTAACATCATGGAGGATCTGGAGAAAGCTAAAAAAGAAGCTGAATACGCTACTAAGGCAAAAAGCGATTTTTTGGCCAACATGAGCCACGAGATCCGCACCCCTATGAATGCTATCATTGGGCTATCCAATCTGGTTCTTAAAACCGATCTTACCCCAAAACAGAGCGATTTCATCACCAAAATTCATATTTCTGGTCAAAACCTTTTAGGAATTATCAATGATATTCTGGATTTTTCTAAGATCGAGGCCGGCAAACTCAATATGGAGATTATTGATTTTGATTTGAACGATGTGTTGAGTAGCCTGGCAAACCTTGTTACTTTGAAAGTCCAGGAGAAAGGACTTGAGTTGGTTTTTGCTGTGGATGCCGATGTGCCCTATTCACTGAAAGGCGACCCCCTGCGGTTGGGTCAGATTTTGCTCAATCTCTCCAACAACGCGGTCAAGTTTACTGAAAAGGGTGAAATTGTCGTGACCGTTAAAGTGATCCAAGTTGAAAAAGAATCGGCTTTTCTCCGGTTTAGCGTGAAGGATACCGGCATTGGTTTGACTGAAGAGCAGCGTAGCAAGTTATTCCAATCCTTTCAGCAGGCTGATACTTCTACTACCCGAAAATATGGCGGCACTGGTCTGGGACTGACGATCAGTAAAAAACTATCTGAAATGATGGGAGGCGAAATAGGAGTGGACAGCGTCCCCGGGCAGGGGAGTACGTTCTGGTTTACGGCCAGGTTCGGACGGCATGAAAAAATTGATAAAAAAGTTGACATCATCCCGGAAACGCTAAGGGACATCAGGGCGTTAGTTGTGGATGACAATGCTGCCTGCTGCGAAGTAATTAAAAGCTATCTGAATACTTTCGACGTTTTGGCTGATACTGCGTCCTCAGGTAAAGAAGCCATCAATATGATTAAATCGGCTTCCGTAGAAAAACCTGTTACACTGGTTTTTATGGACTGGCAGATGCCAGGCCTCGATGGACTTGAAGCGTCGCAAAAAATCAAACAGGACCTTACGCTGCCTAAAATTCCTAAGATCATAATGGTAACCGGTCACGGCCGTGAAGAAGTGCTGAATCAGGCCGAAAAGATTGGACTGGATGGCTTTTTGTTCAAGCCCGTGACACAGTCGCTAATATTTGACTCCATCCTGCAGGCTTTTGGTCATACGGTTGACAAAAAATTAGATCGGGGCAAACGAAAAAACGATTTACCCGATGGATTTGACGCCATTCGAGGCGCCCGCCTGCTTTTAGTGGAAGATAACGAAATCAACCAACAACTAGCCATGGAACTTTTGGGCGATGAAGGTTTTTTTATTAGCGTAGCGGAAAACGGACGGATAGGCGTTGATATGGTAAAAGCCTGCGAAGGAAATCCATATGATGTGGTGCTCATGGATTTGATGATGCCAGTGATGGATGGGCGAACAGCGACACTGGAGATTCGGAAATGGGAATTGCAGATGGCTGAAGACAATAAGTTAAAGGCTAGCGAAAACGCAGGGAAAATCCCAATCATCGCTATGACCGCGGATGCCATGAGCGGTGTGCGGGAACAAGTGCTCGAAATCGGCATGAATGATTATGTGACCAAACCTATAAGTCCGGACGAGGTGTTCCGAACATTAATCAAATGGATCAAGCCAGGCCAACGACCTCTGCCGGCAAATTATATTGCCAAAACGCAGACAAATGTTGTGGATCAGCCTCCCGAAGTGGATCTGAGCCATCTTGACAACATTGACGTAGCAGCTGGTCTGTCAAGAGTTAGTGGCAACCAAAAACTTTATATCAATCTGCTGATAAAGTTTCACCGCGACAACCAAGATGTCACTCAACAGATTCAAGAGGCCATCCGAAATGCCAATCAGGAGCTAGCGGTACGACTATCTCACACGGTCAAGGGTGTATCCGGGACTATTGGCGCATATGCACTCCAGGCGATTGCCGCTGAATTAGAAACAACCTTAAAAACCAATACTATTAATGCCTGCTCAGATCTTTTAGACCGATTCGATACAGCTCTTAAAATGATTCTAAATACACTCACTCCAATCGTAGAAGCACAAACCGCAACATCTGACAAACAGAAAGCAGTCAAACAAGGCGAAGCCGCTCAACTAAAAGCATTTTTAGAAAAACTTATGCCTTTTATCCAAAAGAAAAAACCCAAACCCTGTAAACAAATTCTGGATGAAATGACCGCTTTTACATGGCCGCCTGAATTTGACACCAAAATTAATGAACTCGAAATATTGATTGGTAAATATAAATTTAAAGAGGCTCAGGAAATCATCGAACACATATGTTTATTCATTGTACCTACAGCTTGAATATTTACATTCCAATCTATTTGCCAGACAGTTTTGTAAATTTCTGCAAGCTTACCTGCTTTTTCCATTTCATGCTTAAATTTTGCATTAAAGATTTAAGATGGTCCATCCAAGATAGAACTATCATTAGAGTTGTTGAGATATGCTCGTAATAAGCTCAAAATTAAGCCTGAATTTGTGATCTTTCATTCATGGTATGCAGCAAAAAAAATTGTTTAAAAAAATTCGTTATTATGGCTGGTATTTTCTTTTTAGAGCTAAAAAAGCTGGAAATAGAAAGATAAATATCCAAATTAACGAGTCTCTTCGTACGATGGCATAAGATAATCACATAGCCTTATGTGTCATTTCCCATTTGTTTTTGGATAGCGATTGCGTACCTTCAGAGATAAGAGTCATCACAGCAACTCATTCCCCTCAAATCATTTATACACATTGGGATTTAGTTAATGATTTGTGGAATTTAAGTGCTGATAGCAAGGAAAGTTCAATATGAGAACCTTGAAGAGGAATAGCATGTCACAAAATCTTTTAAAAAAAAGCACATTCACTTTGTCCATGTTATTTTAATGACATCTCAAGATTGGTTCAATAAATCTGATGCATATTTTGGCTATCTTCAAAGTTTAAGTTTATTTTTTGCCATAAACAATCCAAAAATAGTTTTTGCATCCTGAATAGTTCCATCTAAAATCATATTTATTGCTTCGTCAAAATTAATTTTATGAACATTTAAAACTTCATCGCTATCTAATTTTTGTTCTTTTTCTAGCAGATCAGAAGCTAAAAACACTTGAATTCTTTCGTCTGAATATCCTGGAAGAGGTGTTATCTCTCCTAGTTCTTTCCATATATTTGCATGAAAGCCTGTTTCCTCAACGATTTCCCGTTTAGCACATTCTATTGGAGACTCTCCTTCTGCAAGAGTTCCTGCTGGTATTTCCCAAATATATTTGCCTACAGCATGGCGATATTGTTTTATTAAAACTACTTCTTTGTTGTTTATCATTGGAACAATAGCAGCAGCCCCGGGGTGCCTTATGATATCCAAATCAATAGTTGTATCATTTGGCAGTGTTATGTTTTCTGTAATTAATTTAAAAACTCTTCCGTGATGAATAAGCTTTGTATGATTTACTTTTGCAAACATAATTTAATTCTCCCTTAAAACAGAAAAAGGTTACACTTTTATACCTTTTTCTGTATTCTCATTAGTCTTGAAAAATGGCTTTTCTATATCATATTCGTAATGCTAAGCATTACTCAATTTCCCAGCATGTACCGCTTAGCCAAACAAATAGTTTCAGAATAGCGTTTACATTGGCGTTACTAATATAAAAAGAATATATAGGATTTTCCTCATATCGTCCTTTTCATGATTAACCAAACCTTTTCCAATGCTATCCCTTTCTGCAATATAAATATTGTTTTATGGATAATATTATTAAACTATTTGACAAAGAAAATATTGCATAGTATTTAGCACTTTATAGCATTTAATACATTGTATCATATAATGCTTATGTGAATAAGCTGTATATATCCCGAAAGTGTAAATTCTTTAAAAGAATGCTTTTCCTCTGATTTTAACAGGAAAAAGCGTTTGTAGCAAATAAAACAATATTTGTTCGCGCAGGGGGAATTAAAGCATGAATTCCTTTGAGTTTACACTTTGTATATACTGCGTCATGTCTATCGGTGATATAAATAGAATAATGAGAATATGTATATGAAAAGCCATTTAAGATTTGTGAAAAAGGTTTTAGCGATTATTATCTTTTGTATGGCCTTTATTTTTTCTGATTATAATTTGAATATTCTCGATACTCAAGCTAGTGCTTTCTTTGGTTTGAGTAAACTCAAATTATATAAAGGCAGGGTTGTGTCATCGCTCTCAGGGCCTATTGAAGGAGCTTTAGTTACTGCCGGAGCGGGATGGGATACCTATCCAGGTTTGACAAAGAGTGATGGCAGCTATGCTACTGCATATAGATTTAGGGGGTGCCCTTTTTATACATATGAAGCTAAAGTCCCTGTTTTTATAGAAATGTTTTATGTAAACTTTAATCCAAAAACAAATTTCATAGGAGCTTTTACTGAAGTATTTTATGCGCATGATTTTTGTTGTGGAGGAGATTACGCTTATGGAATGGGTATTTTAGCTGGATACGGATATGCCAAGAATTGTTGGGAATTAGAAGATGAAATGGATAAAGAGATATCTAAATATAGATACTTGTCTGTAATAAATGTTGCAATATTATCAGGCATGGCTATTATGGAAAATAAGACTCGAGAAGGTATAAAATATGAACTATCAGGCCAAGTTCCTTTTGCAGATTATGAAAAGACTGAATATCAATATGACCAGATAGGTTTAAGCCATGATATTGCAGATCGAGGGTTAGTAAAGCAGATCAGTAGAGAAGATTTAGAGAAGACGGATATCTATGTATATACTTTAAATGATGAATTGATTGCTGAACGGCATGGTGCTAAAAAATCAGAAATTAAAGGAGATGAAAAAAACAGTATTATTCACTATAATATGTATTTGCGGGGATCACTTACTGATAGCTCTGAAAAGATAACCATTGGGGGAGAATCGCTTAGTGTTAGCTCTGAAATTACAGAACTCCTTGAAGTTGGAAATTCTTCTGACATTAATGATAAAGACTGGAACATTACTAGACATTTGCAGCCAGGTGAAAATATTAAGATCGTTATGATTAACCGTCCAACAGGCTATATTGGTACAACTATATATAATATTAAAGATCAACTAAAAAATGGAAGTGTTAGTATAATGCCGCCTCCAATATTAATGCGCCAACCTAAATTATTGATTAATGCAGTTCGTATTCCTGATTTGGAAGCTACATTATCTAAACAAGTTCCTAAGCCTTACATTATAGGATTTGAACAGGGCAATTGCATCAAATTTTTACCCCCATGATTACTTTTACTAAATAAGCATTATCCCATCCTGCTCGTAGCCTCTTTGTTTTAACTCCATGCTTTAATGTTTTTTCTTGATTTAATAA
>PDZT01000491.1 GCA_002753105.1 Deltaproteobacteria bacterium YD0425bin50
TTTTTAGAAGCATGTGGGCTGCGTTCAATAGCAAGTGATGCCAAATAGCTCACTAAGGTTGGAATTGCGATCAAAAAAAAACCATAGGGTTTCCAGTACATATAAAAGGCATAGCTTGTGATGAGTAAAAATATCCATCTAAAACGATGCTTCATTCCATAATAAAAAAAAACGATACATGGAAAGAAAAATAAAAATGCAAACGAATTAAATAGCACTTTATATCCTTAATATTCTTATGTTGATAACGCAATCGATAATAGGCCTTGATCGGCCTTGATCTTCGTTTCGGCCACAATGTAAGGGCGGATGTTGTTATCGCCCTTTTGGAGGGCGAACACAAGGTTCGCCCCTACAAGTTCGATCGTTCCCACGCTCCAGCGTGGGAACGCAGCCTCGGACGCTCCAGCGTCCGTTTTATTCAAAACCTATAATATAGTTATTTTAGCCATGCGCTTGCTACGTCTATTCGGGACGCTGGAGCGTCCCTTGATGCGTTCCCACGCTGGAGCGTGGGAACGATCGCTCGCGTACGACTGGAAGGCGAATCAACTATTTCACTAAAAAAGGCCATACTCAAATCATTTGGCCGAAACGATGATCAAGGCCAAAAAATTGTTTAATCACAATCATAACAATTGTCAATACAAGGCACAACATCTGCCTAATGAATCATCTGTACATCTGTATTTTTTTGTTGAAAAACAAACATCTGTTAGCTAAATATAAATAACTTATCAATGCCACACGTCTGGATGGATTTCTTGAGAATCATTTATATTGGAACCGTAGCTTTTAGTAAAGCAATATTGGAAACTTTGTTGAGATGTGGAGCCAATATTGTCGGCGTGGTTACTCAGTCCGACTCTCTAATCAATTCCGACTTTGTTGATCTCTCGATAAGTTGTAAAACAAATACTATTCCTTTTATTTATAGCACTAATGTAAATGATGTCCATGAAATTAACTGGATACGTAACTTAAATCCAGATATCATATGTTGTTTTGGATGGTCGCGGAAGTTAAACAGTGAAGTGCTGCAATGTGCAAAACTAGGGACTATTGGCTTTCATCCTGCCAAATTGCCTCAAAATAGAGGACGTCATCCGATTATATGGGCACTTGCACTTGGATTAAAAGAAACAGCTTCTACATTTTTTTTTATGAATGAACAAATTGATGCTGGAGATATATTAAGTCAACAGGATATCCTGATTGAATATAAAGATACAGCAGAAACCTTGTATCAAAAAATAATTTATACAGCAGAACGTCAGGTACAGGAATTTTTTCCGACATTGATCAATAAGTCATATAAGCGAATACCACAAGATGATCATCATACCAATTATTGGCGTAAACGTTCTTATCGTGACGGGAAAATAGATTTTCGTATGTCATCCCGATCTATTTATAATCTCGTGCGTGCATTAAGTCATCCGTATCCGGGGGCTTATGTAAGCTGGCGACAAAAAGATGTGCACATCTGGAAAGTTGAAGAGGTCAATATAGACATGCCCAATAGTGAACCCGGAAAAATGATTGATTCCTATGATAGTTCGATTCTGGTTAAAACCGGAGATGGTGGTATTTTAATTACCCATCATGGGTTTGAAAAGTTGCCGCTGAAGGGGACGTATTTTTTATGAAACCCATGTTGGTTATATCCGTCCATCCAGATGATGAAACACTGGGTGCTGGCGGTCTGTTATTAAAACACAAAGCTCATGGGAATGAAATTTTCTGGTGTATTATCACATCCATTAGTGAATCTATTGGTTTTTCAAGAGAAGAAGTCGCAAAACGTAGTTTAGAGATTGAAGAAGTATCTATTGGTTATGGATTTAGCCGAGTGATTGAATTAAATTTTCCTTCAATGCACTTGGATAGGGTAGGTATAAATGAAATAGTTCAGGCCATTTCTCAAGCGATACGCTCTATTGAGCCAGTAATTCTGATACTACCCTTTTGTTATGATATACACTCTGATCATCGAATTGCATTTCAATCTGCCTATAGTTGTACTAAAACATTTCGGTATCCCTATATTAAACGTGTATTAATGATGGAGACCTTATCGGAAACAGAATTTTCTACGCCAATCATAACGTGTTCATTTACCCCAAATTATTTTGTTGATATTACAGACTATCTTGAAAAAAAAATACACATTTTAAATCGATATCACCATGAACTTGGAGAACATCCGTTTCCTAGAAGCGAAAAAAGTGTTAGAGCGCTTGCTCATTTTCGGGGTTCCATTTCAGGATGTGAATATGCAGAAGCATTTATGTTGTTAAAAGAAATTATTTAAGGCATGACAATAACTTCCCTTTAGTTGAATACGCTGAGTAAGGTATTGAATCCCATATTACTAAACCCATGTTGAGGCATATTATGATTGAATTACGAAATCTGAAAATACGTTTCTGGATGAACAGTATTGTCGGTATGGTTTTTGTCTGCTTAATTATTGGGGGCGTTTTATCTGTCTATCGCACGCTTTCGTTAGTCAATCTTTCTAAACGGATATATCATTATCCAGTCGCTGTTCAAAACGCCATTCATACTATAGAAACACATCTGTTGACGATGCATATTCAATTGACTGATATGTTATCTGATGAAACTCACCTAAAAATAACTACATACATTACTTTCGTTACGAACTTATCTGATATTATTGAAGACCAGTTGAATGTAATCGCTGAACGATTTCAAGGTCATGAAGCTTTATCCAAAAATATTATCGAAGCTTATCAATCTTGGAAACCGTTTATTGGACGAATGCTGCAAAAAATTCAACAAGGAGATATTACCGCAGCAAAACGTATCTATACTGAATCGAAAGAGTCTATGGATCAGTTCATATTCAAATTAAATCAACTGGCAAAAAGCAATGAAAATCAAGCAGAATCTTGCTATTTATCAGCATTAGTTCATAAAAAAATATCACTGTTTACAATTATTTTGATTGTATCTCTGATGTCATCGTTAATTATTATTATACCGATTTTGTTTTACCGTTCTTTTTCAAAAGGAATCATGCTGGCGAGTAATGAACTTCAGTTAGCATCAGAAGAATTAACCAACTCAGCAAAACTCCAAAGT
>PDZT01000083.1 GCA_002753105.1 Deltaproteobacteria bacterium YD0425bin50
TTTCGCTAATTTTTTGAAGTGAGAAAGTGATAAAATGCTTTTATCCAAATTTAGACAGTTCATCCAGGTATGCAGTGCTATTCTTGTCAATTGCTATGTGGATGTTGTAACAACAAAAACGATCAATACAGGAATACAAAAAGGAATTTGCGTTCCTTTTTTAAACTGCTATGCTTGCCCTTCAGCAGTATTTTCTTGTCCAATTGGTACATTACAACATTTTTTTGCTATTCGCGTTTTTCCATTTTATACGATAAGCCTGATCTTTATTGTAGGGTTATTGACAGGCCGTATGTCCTGCGGATGGCTTTGTCCTTTTGGTTTTTTACAAGACCTGTTATACCGCATTCCATCACGAAAATGGAAACTTCCTTATTTTTTTCGCTATGCGAAGTATGGTATTTTAGTTCTGTTTGTTATCGCTTTACCCTATTATACAGGAGATAGCTGGTTTTCAAAAGTTTGTCCGGCAGGTACGTTGACAGCAGGCATTCCTTGGGTTTTGTGGAATCCTGTTTCTGCTTCTGGTCAACCCATATTACCTGATGGTCCGGGCGTATTATTTTATTTTTCATTGTGTCTGTTAATTTTTTTTTTAATTGGGTTTGTTTTCAGCCAAAGACCTTTTTGTAAGGCGATCTGTCCGTTAGGAGCTCTGTTATCTTTTTTTAATGGGGTGAGTTTGATTCATATTCGTGTCCCTAAAAAATGTGAGGGGTGCACCTTATGTAGAGACCTTTGCCCAATGGACCTGAATGTATTGTTAGAAGTCAATTCTGGAGAATGTATTCGCTGTTTGGAATGTACACGATGTGGTCATATTCAGGTTGAATCTTCATTCTATTCAAAAATCAAGAGGTTACACTGATGGAAGCGAAAGATACATTCAACACGCCTATATATAATAGGGGTATTGTATGGATATGGATTCTTGTGGTATTTTTGGCTGTATTGGGTATTTTGTTAGCGATTTATAATCAGGAACGCATTAAGCCAACAAGCCCACATGCTTTAGTAGCCACAGCGTTTAACCAGATGTTTACAACCAAAGAATGGAAACCCGGACTTGGACCTCAGCCGCTCATTTATCATCCAGCAGCCGCTACAACTTCAACAGGTTTGATGTGGCAACCTTTGCCCAAATCATCCCGATGGATTAAGCATAACTCAATAAATGAACTATGGCCAAGACAAAATCAATGACCCAAAAAACAGGTGACTCTTTTTTATGTTTAAAATTATATCCACAATTATTCTTACAACTGTTGTGATCTTATTTTCATTACAGAATTCTGATCATGTTCCTGTATATTTTTTTTTAGGGAAAGCGATCAATATACGCTTAATTTTTGTTATCACCATATCAGGATTAACCGGTTATTTCATTCGTCTTTTTATAGGAATTGCCAGAGAAGAACACTTGAAACGTCAAATCCATGTATTGATGAAACAACTCCATCAAGTAAAGAAAAAAATGAATCAGATTGATGTCGATGAGGAATTGTAAATTGAACACCAATAAGCCTATATATGAAAAATGCTTACAATGCAGCCAAAGAGTTGCGCTGATTGCTATTGGAATGAATTTAACTCTCGTCATACTTAAAATAGTTGTAGGTATTACGAGCGGCAGCAAAGGGTGTATTGCCGATGGACTGCATTCTGCATCCAATATCATTACGGCTTTTGCCATTATGTTAAGCCAAAAAATAGTTTCCAAAAATAATGAAGAGCGATTTCATTTTGGCTATGGTAAAATCGAATTTTTAGCAGCAGGATTTACAGCTCTCTTCATTCTTACCATTGCTGTCCTTATACTTGTTGTATCTATTAAACACTTGTTCCATGAACCCTCTACTACACCTCATTTTACAGCGATTTTGATTTCCATTATTTCTATTGGGTCTAATGAAATGTTGTTTCGATATATGCGCTGTGTGGGTACCCGTATAAAAAGTCAGGTTATTCTCGCGAATGCATGGGCAAATCGTGCCGATTGTTTTTCTTCAGTGGCGGTACTCATAGGCGTTATAGGAGCAAATCTTGGTTTTCATCATCTTGATCCTATTGCCGCTATGTGTGTGGTGGTAATTATCATCAAGGTGAGTACTTCTATCCTGCTTGAATCCGTTCGATCGTTAATGGATCATTCCATGAATAAACTGTATGCTGACCAACTCAGCGATCTCATTTTAGCTATCGAAGGAGTCGCAGGTATAACCGAGTTAAAAACACGGCAAATGGGTCAAAAAATATGGGCAGAAGTGGATATCTGGCTGGATCAGCATTTAACGATTCAGCAAGGTGAAGAAATTGCCTCACATGTAAAACAACACTTATTAGCTCACATCGTGGATATTGAAAAAGTAATTGTTAATTTTGCTCCGAAAGAGATTCCAGAATGTTTAGGATGTCAGGCAGTTGTTGACGTTGGGTGATTTGTAAAAAAATAAAACATTGGGAGGTATATATGAAACAACACCATCATCCATGTGACTTATGTACAGTCAGAGGATATAGTCCTGAATTGTGCAGGATACATACGAAATCCTTCTCAGACTGTAAGAAAGAAAAGGAAAAGTCTGAACAAAGCCTTTCCGCTGCTTCTTTAAAAGAAGTGGGAAAATCCGCAATCGTTGGAGCCGGTGTTGGAACGATGGCTGCCGTATGTGGATTAGCACTAGTTCCTGCTGCTGCTCTTAAAGCCTTATTTGGTCATGTCATGACGGTCAAAGTTACTGCCACAGCAGGTGTTGGAATGACTGGTGCGGGTTTCAATGTGATACGCCATAACCAAAAAAAACAGCCTAAATCCAAAAAACAGACTCAGAAAAAATATAAATCCTATGTATTATAGGAATTAGGATTACGAATTAAGGGGTAGATATGGTAAAAGATGAACTCAATGAACAGTTAGAAAATTATGAAGCGGCAAAGCAAGAAATTTATCAAAAAAAGACATCGACACCAAAAACTCGGATGGATTTTGGTGATTTTGATGCAGAACTGCTTGAACCTGCTCGAGGGGTAGAAGTTGCAGATATTCTTCAAGCTGGGACTAAAATTGTAATTGGAGGCGGATTAGGTCTTATGGCTGGAATCGCAACCATTGCCGTAGCCGCAAGTGCTGCGGAAGTTGTTGTTGCAGGTGTGGTTACCAAAATCGCCGGAGTGGTCGGTGGTGCTGTAGGTCTTTCATGGGGTGTCAGTTCAATTAAAAAGAAAAAAGATAAACGGTATTCTTATCTGTAAAAAAACTATTCAAAAACTAAAAACTGAAAACCTATAGGAAAAAATTATGAAAACAGAGGTTGAATGCAGCCAATGCAGTTCGTTAATGGAAATTTTAAGTGTTAAAAAATATGGCGGAAAATGGCCTATTATCTTTATGATCTCCGGAGTGTTTTGTCTCCTGTTTCTCGGAGGCCCAATTTTAGGTATTCCTTTGCTTTTAATTGGTTTTTATACATTGACTGAAAATTTAACCATTAGCTATTGCCCTAAATGTGGACATTATTTTAAAATTTACCTGATAGAAAAAGATCAAAAATTAACTTAAAGTGATGGCGCCGGTGATGCAAATTTCCATACAGTTGCCGCATCCAACACAAGCAGATTTATTCACTTGACAATGAACGCCTGAAAGGAACCCTTTTTTGTGAACAGCAATGGCTTCCTGTGGACAATTCATGAAACAATTGCGGCAGCCCGCACAAAACGTTGCATCAATTGTTGCCTTGCGTTCTTTGCTTTTTTTTCCTTTTGGAACCGATGCCTTACCCTGTGGATCAACAATAGCGCCCCGAGGACAGACTTGAAAACAGGTGCCGCATTCCATGCATAAAAAAGGATCAATTTCAAAGCGTACTTTAATTTTACCTTCTATTGCGTTTTCTGGACATTTCTTAGCACATAAGCCGCACCCAACACAGGCATCAGTGATTTTATAAGTCATACAAAGAAAGACCTTGATTAATAAAAATTATTTATGTTGAAATAAGCAATAAAATGACAAATAATAATATAAGAGTCAAGAAGAGATAAGTCTGTGGTGTGCTAACTGACCGTTTTGAATTGCGCTTTAGGCTTTTTAAAGGAAATCTCTATGAATACATTGATGAAAACAGGAAAATACACGCTGGCAACTATAGAATATACGGGTTTGGTATCCTTAAGTTATATCAAACGGAGTGGATCAAGCATTAAAGGAGGATTCATAAAAACAGCAACTCCCATAAAGAACGCTATAAAATCGCCTTTTATGCGCATGAAAAAACAAAGTGAAACCAATTCCCGTATCAAAGACAATATCCTGCGTTTGGAAACCATTGAAAAAAAATTAGATCAACTCAATGAACGATTAGTATCTATTGAAAAACGTGGGTTTGTTACTTTAAAAGAACAATCTGTATTAGCGAATCAAAAAAAAACCTTAACTGAAGACAAACGCTTACTCTTAAAATCCATCCTTGAAGCGAATAAAGCATTACGCTCGTAAATTAGAAGTATGAAAGCAGAATAGGGAGCACATGTTATGAAAGAAAAAAAAGTATTAAATATCGGAATAGACCTGGGAACATCGCGAAGCGTTATTGCCTGTGATAATGGCGTCCGAACTTATATACCGAGTTTTGTCGGTTATCCTAAAGATGCGGTTTCTCAAAAATTGTTTGGTAAAGAAATTGTCTATGGAGAAGAGGCTGTAAAAAATCGTCTTGCCTTAAATACGTTTAAACCTTTTGATAAAAGAGTGATTCTCCAGTCTGATGATGCAACAAAAAAAACAGAAGAATACCAGAAAATTAAAAAAGCGGGCAAATTCCTGTTTAAGGAATTGATCAATTTAGCATTAGAACAAGAAGAAAATCCTAAAGACTGGACATTAAGAGGGGTTGTCGGTGCGCCTGCTCTTGCCAGTATTCATAACAAAAAGGATTTTTTAGAAATTGCTGAGGGCGTATTAGATGACGTCATGATTGCCTCAGAACCGTTTACTGTGGCGTATGGGCTGAATATTTATAGCAATGCTTTAATCATTGATATTGGTGCGGGTACAGTGGATTTATGCCGTATGCAGGGCATTATTCCAACAGAAGAAGATCAGATCACTTTGTTTAAAGCCGGAGATTATATTGATAAAGTGTTTTTGGATCTGATCAAGAAAAAATACAAGGAAGCGAATTTTACTTTAAATATGATTAAGCGGTTTAAAGAAGAAAACGCATCCATTTCAGAACACGGTGAAAGCGTTTTTATTGAGCTTCCGGTTCATGGCAAACCCGTTAAACATGATGTTACGAATGAACTGAAACAAGCCTGTGGTTCTATTGTTCCAGATATTGTAGAAGGCGTGCGAAAACTGATTGCATCTTTTGATCCTGAATTTCAGGATTCATTAAAGCAAAATGTAATATTGGCTGGTGGCGGGAGCCAGATTATTGGTCTTAAAAAAGAAATTGAAAAATTTATGCGTGAATCCTTAGGTTATGGAAAAGTGATTAAAGTGGAAGAGCCTTTGTATGCAGGCGCCAATGGTGCGTTAATGCTGTGCAGGGATATGCCTGATGAATATTGGGATGAGATAAGATCGAATAAATAGTCTGATTTGTTTTTCTGATAAGATAAATTAGATTATTAGGTTTATAGATGAAAACAACAGACTATTTTATAAACAGTGTAATGATACGAAGACCGTATCTGAAAGAAGAATGGCTTGAATATGTTCTTAACAACCCGATTCATAGAGAATTTCAAGATAACGGACGTATCCGATTCTGGGCATTTATAGAAGAACTTGGCAAATATCTGCGTGTAGTTACAGAATCCGATGGAAAGACAATACATAATGCCTTTCCTGACCGTCGTTTCACATTATAACGAGGAAAAATTTTATGACATTCAAATATTATCTTGAAACTGATATGCTTTATATCGAACTTGTAAAAAAAGTCAGCATTGAATCTGAAGAAGTCGCAGCCGGTATAGTGCTTGATTTTGACGAATACCAAAATGTCATAGGAATCGAAATTGAAGATGCAGGCAGACGGATTGATCTAACAAAGCTTGAGGTTACAGCTTTGCCGTTTATTGATTTTGTCTTCAAAAAAGCAGCTTAATCGATTTAGGAAATAAAGTATGTCATACAAAAACTTTACTTTAGAAAAAGTGATTTATGATTTTTCCTTAGAATTGCTGAAAGTGCCATTATTTGATAATGTTAGACCAATATCCATGAGTAATTCATACTCCAAAATATTGGCAAAAGGATTAAAGATTGCACTTCCGACAGGTTCTGAGAAGATACGCAATGAACTGATTGTTATGCCTATTTTATTGGAAGTTCAGGATATTAATAATGAAATATTCAGCATTCATTCAGGAGTTAATCTGAATGTTGATAAAAAAAAAGGATTAGTCGGGGAATGTGATTTTGTTCTTTCATTAAGCAAAATAACGGAATTCGTTGATCTGCCAGTCTTTTGTATTGTTGAAGCGGAAAAGCAGGATATTGAATCAGGATTAGGACAGTGTGCGTCTCAGATGGTAGCCTCCCGCCTACTGAATCAGAAAAGAAATAAAAATATTGAATCTATTTTTGGGTGTGTAACAACTGGTGCTGAATGGCATTTTTTAAAATTACAGGATGAAAAACTGTTATTGGATAGTGGGGAATATTACATTCGCAATGTCAATGAATTAATCGGAGTTTTTCAGGAGATAGTGAATTATTATAAGTCATACCTGAAAATTTAGCAGAGAGAACGACAGAAAGGAGAAAAAATGATGGAAAAAGGATATCGATATAACATGAATCATTTAGGTGATATTTTCGTTGAAAAGCTGGCTAACTGCGGCAAAGCCATTTGCAATTCAACCCGTGGAATTGTGCTGACCTATAACATCCACGAATTAAATAAGAAAAAACAAAAAAATTTTGCTCAAATTGGTGAAAGACTCACTCAGGTACGTAATGAACAGCCGAGTCTGGATGTATTTTTTGATGAAAAAATGGCAACATTGTATAAAGATTTAGATGAAATTGAGGAACGTCTTGGTCAGCAACTTAGGGAAAGACAAACACGATTGTATCCTAGGTGCGCAATGACACTTGAGCCAACCGGTTAATTGTGGAGGAATCATCATGATACAACAGGCAGAGATGGCATTGGAAGAAAAAGCCTCACGGTTTAAACAAATGCGGACGGAAATGAATCAGATGATCGATCAATTGACTTCACAAAAACCATCGAATCAGAAGATCATAGAACTCTCGCAAAAAAAATTTGAACAGGTATTCAACGTCCTTAACCAAAAGATACGTGTTTTGGAAACAGAATCGATCCAGTTGAAACAACGCTATGCAATTGAAAAATCTGATTTGGTAAAAGCAAAAGATGAGGCTCTCCATGAAAAACAGGAGTTAGAAAAGGGCTTTAACGAGTTAATGAAAAAAAATACTGAGTTGAATGAATTCGTTCCAAAGCTGAAAGATAAATTACAGAACTTGGAAAAAGACCTGAACGTGTCAACAGAGAAAAACCTTGTTTATCAGGAAAAAATTCAAGTGATGGAAACCGAATTGAAAAAAAGCCAAGCATTAGCAGAAAGCGCAACAAAGGAAAAAGAACAGGTCAAAAAACGTCTGGATAAATTTCAGGAGCAATGGGAAAAATTTGAAAAATTTTCCAGACAGACTTAAAAGCCTGGTAAAAGGTTAAGATGAGCGAATATGGGGGAGTATATGCATTATATGTCTCAATTCATTGACCTGAATGATCTTCGGGAAAAACAAAATCGGGCTGTAAACGAACAGCATGCACTACAAAAAACAATTGAAGGATTAAGTCGTGATCTGGAACGCTATAAAAATTCTTTAACGCGTACTCACAGGGAATTCATAGGAAACGAGAGTCAAATTAAAGAGTTGCAGCAGGAAATGTTTACTATAGAACATCGATTTGCCAGCTTAGATCAAGACAAAATTACTATTTTAGATCAAATTAAGACGTATCAGACTGAACTATCTCGGTTAGGTCAAGTCAAAACAGATCGCACTGCTGAAATAAGCCATATAACCAATTTGATTGCAGATATTACCAAAGAAAACCGTCTATATGAAGACCAAACAAAACATCTTGCCGAACAGATAAATCGGCTTAAAGATGAAAAGAACCAGTTGCTCCAAGAAATTAACCAATTTCTGTCAAACACAGACTTAACGCGTGATGAAATTGAAAAAGAATTTGCTGCACTCAATGAAATTTTTATGCAGCGTATTCATGAGCGTCAAACTCTGACAATGGACTTAGACTTGCTGCAAAGAAAATATGACGAACTCAAATCCAAGACAAGCGGACTTTCTCAACAGATTGAAAGATTAGAAAGCTTAGAACACCGTATCGGATTGCTTCACCAGCTCAGGGAAGAAGTGAGCATTTTGAATCAGGAGTATCAGGAAATTGAGTCTCAACGATCCGTTTCTGATGAGGCAAAACACGATAAACAAGAAAAATTACACCAGTTAAACCAAGAAAACATAGAGAAGAGCAATTTTTTGGCAACACTAGAAAAAGAAGTTTATGTCTATCAACAACGTGTAACTCCCTATGAAGAATCTAATGCCCGTGTTTTTGAGAGTCAACATCAGTTAGATTCTTTTTCTTCAGAAATGCGAGCGTTGATTACTTCAAATGAAACCCTATGCGATTACCTGAATCAAACTGAATTGTATGTAGATCAACTTAAAAATCAACTGGAGCTTCACTAAAATGCCCATGATCACTGAACCCATTACAGAATCGATTACTTATCTTGACTCTATGCAATTTGAACGCATTGTCAAAGACGTTAAACAACATCTGAAAACAAGGCAGGAAAGACAACTTATTCTTTGGGACTTGCAAAAAAGACTTCAGGAAATTGAGTTTTGTAAAAGCAAAATGTATCAGTTGCAAAAACAGATTGTGCAGAACAAAGAAGCCTTAAATATAGAAAAACCAAAGTATGACGCCTCCCAATCCAAGCTCAATGAGCTATTAAGACGGCGGATTCAATTAAAAGGAAAAGTGGAACAGCAGAAACAATGGGAAATTTATGTCAGGGAACAAAAAAATCTCATACCTGATTTACAGAAACAAATAGCGTCTCAAAAACAAGAACTAGTTCAGCTCACCCAATCCTTAAAAACATTTCAGACAAATCATCAGGAAGCACTCAATCAACACCAGGTATTACAGGAGTATATCCAGCATAATCACGATCATATAAAAATGCTTGAAACTGAAATTCCTGCACTCAATTCAAGCTTGAACCTGTTGAAAGGTGTTTTACCTCAAGGATTACAACAACAGATCGCTTCAATGCTTCAGGGTGATTTTGAGCTTCACTTAAATAATTACAAAAAGGATATCAATGCGGATATTGAAAAAATCAATGCGAGCATAGTTCAACTGAAACGAGACTATGAAGAAAAAAACAGCGCATGTCAACGTTTAGTGGAACAACAGAAAACTTTAGAAAACCGATTTCATGAGCTTAAACGCAAGACAGGTGATGCTGAATCAGATAAGGTTGAAGCTGAAATCAAGTCATTGCAAGACCAAAAAGAATCATTGGCAACATCCATGCCTATAGCTAAAGACGTGCTCGCTTCGAATAACGAACGCATCAGAGCTATGGATCAGGAAATTGAAAAGGCTAACCAGCAAAAAAGTACTTTGGATAAAAAGCAAGACCAACTGGAACCTATGTGGAAAAAAATACAGTCCATTTCTAATATGGATGCTGAGATGGAACGCATTGCGCATGAAATGGATGAGCATGGGGTTACGCTTGCCGTAAATCAAAACATTATAGAACAAGCGCGTCATATTTATAAGGAATTTGGCGAAGTTAACGAGCAGTTGAAACAAGCTGTAAAAGGATATGTGGAATCTTTTAGGCAGATGATGGCGCTAATTCAGGAATAGAATCGATATGTTACAGATTGAACATTTACTTTCAAGAATAACGGTTAATCCTAAAATAATGGTTGGCAAGCCGACTATAAGAGGCATGAGAATAACTGTTGAGCAAATTCTTTCAGCACTTGCAAGGGGAATCACAGAAAAGGACTTACTTGATGAATACCCTGAACTTGAAAAAGAAGATTTTCATGCGATATTCGCATATGCAACTGAATTAGTTAAGGAAGAACAGATATTTCATTTTAAAATGTGCGCATGAATTCAGAACTTAAATTTCTCGTAGATGTTGGAGTCGGCAAAAAAGTTGAAGAATATCTTAAAATACAAGGATATGAAACAAAAAGTGTCAGAGATATTGATGCTCGAATGTCGGATGAGGATATAATCCGTATAGCCGTCTCGGAAAACCGGATGGTCATAACAATGGATAAAGATTTCGGAGAATTGGTATATCATTCTGATATGGAACACTGCGGAGTATTACTGTTACGCATGGAAAATGGAACAGGAACAGAAAAGGAAGAAATTGTAAATTATATTTTATCAAATTATTCAGACAAGATAAAAAATTGTTTTTGTGTATATCAGAATAACAAATTCAGAATCAGAAAGATAAAATCTATATTAAAGGAGCGAAACCGATGACAGAAGAAGAAACCAAAATTGACAAAGAAAATCCCGAAAGATCAAAAGTGATGAATGGATTGGCTAGAACAATCAATGTGATAGGCGGTGCTAGTATTATTGTGTATGATGCCACAGCAAATTTAGTAGAAAAACTATATTCTGGCATCAAAAAAACACCTGAATTAACAAGCAAAGTCAGGGGAATGTTTGTCAAAGGCAATCCTTTTGACGGGTACAAAGAAGTTCGGCATATTCATCATAAAATTGCAGAACATGAAAAACAAATCAAAAATCTTTATTTTGAAATTGGGAAAGAAGGTTCAAAATCTCAGGAAACAGAATCAGCAATGGCATCGGAAATCGTCGGTAAATTAATTCAGGATGTCCGTGATCATGAAAATGAAATTTTACGGCTGAAAAAACGGATTGTTGAATTTAAAGAAGATAAGGCGGCTGAGGTGTTGCGAAAAAAAGAGATTAAAAAAGAAGCCAAGCTCAATAAATTACGAGAAAGAGCACAGAAACAAAAAGCATCTGACGAGGATATCACACGATCACTGGAAAGCATCATTAAAAAAGCGATTAAGAGTGCTGAATTTGAATCCCGATCCCAAGCCGATATTTTTAATAAAGTGATTCATGATTTACTTGATCCTGAAATGGAAATTAAATGTTTAGCAGCAGCAGAATTAGGTAAAATCGGCAATAAAGCTGCTGTTCCTGTTTTAATGGAAATGGTTAAATACGATCATTCAGAACTGACATCAGAAGTCATTAATTCGTTAATCAATATTGATGATAGCCGCGCCCTTCCTTTATTTAAAGAACAAATGAGTTCAAGCAAATACCGTGTACGCATTGGGTGCCTGCGAGGACTTTATAAACTGGCTAAAGATGATGAAGCCATGCCGTTCTTAATTGATGCATTGCGCGATGATCATCCTGAAGTCCGCCGTATTGCTTTAACATTTATTGGCTGGAAAGATTATTCTGAAGCCACTCCATCCGTTCTACAATGTTTACGAGATGAAGAAGTTCGGGTAAAAAAAGCTGCTATATCAGCATTAGCAAATATTAAAGACGAAACGGCTGTGTTGCCTCTTATTAAACTGTTACCGGATAAGGATTTGGAAATCCGTGAAAAAGCTTATGAAGCCATCAAAGTCATTACACGAGAAGAAATTGTTTTCCAGATTCATGCTACAGGTAATGAATTAAAAGATTCTGTTGATCAACTACTCAAATGGTGGGAAAAAACCAGACTTGAACGGGGTCAAGAGATGATTAAAGCTGAACCTGCTGAAATGCAGTCAGAAATATCAGAAGCATCTGAAACTACGGCAGAACCAGAAGTAAAACCTGAAGCTGCTACAGAACCTGAAGCACCTCAGGATCAGGTAATGGAATCTAAACAAGATGCGGAAGACCAAAATAGTTCTGATGAACCTACTGAATCAGTATAAAAAGGAATGTTAGCATGACCGACCCTCAATTACGGCATTCAGCAATACCTCAAGACGCATGGGAGCAGAGAAAAGAAGAACTGCTTAACCGTTTTAGGCAAAAAGCGCCTTTGACATGCGAGCAAATCCAAGCCCAAAAAAATGAAATTCAATCTCAGATTGATGCGTTGGAAATATCGAATCACAGCTTAAATCAGAGCATCAAACAGCGTCAGTTAGCCTTTGCTCAAAAAAAGAAAGAAAATGACCGGCTGATGCAGGAAGTGGATAAACGAAAAAAGCAAATGGTTCGATTGCAGCGTCTTGAAAGCAGCCTTATTAATGAAGTTCATTTTTATCAGTCCGAAAAAGACCGACTTTCCCATGAGCATCAGAACATACAGCAGGGTTTGCAGAATAACATCATGGCGTTAGACCGTTCCGTCAAAGATATTGGGTTTATGCGAGGAGAAACCGGAGTTCTAATTGAAAAAATGAGTGAACTGGAACAAGAAGTACCGGCTGAATTCTCAAATAAAGAACAATTAGATGAGATTGTTTTTGGAACGGTCAAAGCCTTACAATCACTTCATCAACGCATGCAGACAATTGAAAAAACGGCAAAAATTAAATACTATCAAAAAACAAGCAGCCACTAGAGGTAACCATGACGCGTGTTCAAACCATTAGCAAGCCAGTAGAAAATACAAGTTATATACCGCGATCCATTAATCTTGATACTATTTCCCCAATTTCAGAATCTGTGACAGGTTTTCAAGCTGTTCCTGATGGCATAAATGAGAAAATCCGGGGAATACAGATACCCAGAATTCGGGAATTAGAACTTTTAAAAGAGGGCATTTATTCCGTTGATTTAGAAAAAACAATTCATGACATGCTCACCGTGATCCGAAACATGGAAGCACAGTTAGAAAGTGTTTTAAAAATCAATGCATCTCTTGAGAAAGACCTGAAAGATTCCAAGGAAATGATTGCAGATTTACGCGATTCCAATGCCCAGTTTGAAGCTACGATTGAAAAAATGGATCAGGAAATTCCTTCAAAAAGAGAACTGCAGATGGAAATGGAATATCAGATTGAAGAACGCAATAAAGCTGAAAAAGAAATTCGTTCTTTACGGAATCAGATTTCCCAGATTACAGATCGTTTTTCAAAACATCAGGACCGCCGGACTCAGTTAGAAGAACAAAAAAAGGATTTTATTACAGAGATCAATTACTTAGAATCACGGTTGTATGCATCAGGTGAAAAAATCCTCCGTTATGAAAATGAAATCAACCAGTTAAAAGGGGCGAATCTTGCTCATGTTGAAAAAATAAAAACTTTAGAAAAAGACCTGATGGAATCCCTTGATGAAAAATACCGTCTTGTTCAGCAATTAAAAGCCTCCCGCGAAGCCATGAAAGAACTCCATAGCGCATTTTCTGATGCCAAATTACAGGCGCAAAAATCTTTTTATCGTGTAGAGCAGCAGGAAAGTGCGAAGGAACAAGCCAGTGGAGAGTTGCGAAATGGCGTTCAGTGATTTTAAAAATATCGGTGAGGTACAGAAAAAATATAACATAAAATATAAAGAAGATATTTTTATCAACGCATCTGAAGTGCAGCCGTCAGAGCATTTCGTGAAAGATTTCGGATTTTATAAGGAAAATATTGATGTGTTCAGTTCTGAGGCATCACGGAGTGAGGTCATTATTTCACCGATTCTCAGAGAAGTATATAAACGCTATTATACAAAATATTCTTTCTGGATTCAGAAAAGCATATCCTACGATGAAATTCTTTCGGGAACACCCGATTATATGTTTTCCGAAAAGTCTGTACTGGGAAAAACCGTACTGGAAAAACCCATAGTGATCATTGTTGAGGCAAAAAGAAACGATTTTGAACAGGGCTGGGGTCAATGTTTAGCTGAACTGGTTGCCTCACAAAAAATAAATGCTGATATAGACCGTCCTGTTTACGGAGTGGTTACTGATGGTAACCTGTGGCAATTTGGAAAACTGGAAAAAGACTATTTTATCAAAAATATTGAAAATTTTACTATTGATAGATTAAGTCTGCTGTACGGTGTATTAAATTTTGTAGTTCAGGCGGCTAACGGATAAACAAATCGTAGAGCAAGAACAAACCGGAGTTAGTTCTCAATCGATAGAGAGGGAGGACAAATGAAAGATGGTACCAGAATAATTTCTGCTATTTATGAAGGGGGATTGATACACCCTTTGGAATCTCTTAATTTGTATGAGCATCAGAAAATAAAAATTCAGATTATTCCTGAAACGCAGTTTGAGCATTCTGAAGATATTATACAGTTTCTGATTCAAATTGGCTTGTTGACTCCTCCCAAGGGATATTCTCATATTCCCCCTGTAACAGAGGAAGAACGAGGTCGTCTTGCTGACATATTTGCTCAGGCAGCTTCTAAACCGCTTTCCGAAATCATTATTGAAGAACGGGAACAACAATTAACATGATAAAAATATTTTTTCTGGACAGCAGTGCGTTAGTAAAACGATA
>PDZT01000492.1 GCA_002753105.1 Deltaproteobacteria bacterium YD0425bin50
GAATGCTCGATCATAACCTTTATCACTTTTTCATAAAACTCAAATGCCTGTGGTTGTTTTAATTGATGAATATGACAAACCGCTGATTGATCATTTAGGAAAAGGTAAACAAGTTCTGGAAATTGCGAAACAAAACAGAGATATTCTGAAATATGTTTTAGGCGTTCTTAAAGACGGAGATGTCTCATCAGTACTGCGCTTTGTATTTATCACCGGCGTATCAAAATTTAGCCGAGTTTCAATTTTTTCAGAACTCAATAACCTCAAAGATATAACAATGCATGAAGATTATGCGGATATGCTTGGATATACTGAAGAAGAAATGCAAGCATATTTTCAGCCTTATATTTCAATTTTTTCTCAGAAACGAGGT
Source organism: Deltaproteobacteria bacterium YD0425bin50 (assembly GCA_002753105.1). Classification (GTDB taxonomy): domain Bacteria; phylum Desulfobacterota; class Desulfobacteria; order Desulfobacterales; family YD0425bin50; genus YD0425bin50. The sequence continues at coordinate 374 of PDZT01000492.1, forward strand.
ATATCTGAATCTGAAATCAGTGAAAAATTAAGACTACATTTTAATGGTTATCGCTTTTCAGAAAAAGATATTAAGGTTTATAATCCATTTTCTATTCTGAAATCGATCGATGAAAAAGCATTTAAAAATTACTGGTTTGAAACCGGAACCCCAACGTTTCTGATTAATCTTTTAAAGGAAGCGAATTGGTATTTACCTAAAATTGAAAACATGAAATCCAGTGAATCTGTATTCAGCACATATGAACTTGACAACCTTAAACCAGAAGCCATCTTGTTTCAAACCGGATATATTACGATTAAGGATGTTGATGAACGGCTATATACATTTGCATATCCTAATCAGGAGGTCAAAACCTCACTGTTAGAGCACCTATTTTATTCCTATGCTGAAGGAATCAAAGACGGATCACAGTTTCTCTTGCTTGCCCGATATTTACAACTGGAAAAGTATGATACTTTTTTTGAAACCGTCATGTCTATCTTTGCATCTATTCCGTATGTTCTAGAAACAAAACGGGATGAAGCCTATTTTCATACCCTCTTTTATCTGATGATATGCGCTTCTGGTGTTAATGCCCGCAGTGAAGTGTTAACCTGCACTGGCAGAATTGATTTATTAATTGAATTTTCCGATAAACTGTTTATTATTGAATTCAAGTGTAATCAGAGCGCAGAAACAGCCATTAATCAGATTCGTGATAAAGGTTATGATCGAGCATTCACAGCCAAAGGCAAACCTATCATTCTGATGGGCATCAATTTTGACACAGAAAAAAGAAATGTGGCCGAATGGAAGATAGATCACATTTTTATCGCTGCTGCATTTTTAAAATAAAACACAGCAAAAACGAATGCCATAAATACGATAATTCCAATATCAGATAATGCTGGAATATTCGTTACCCGAGGAGAAGCAATGCTGGACGTGCCTCCTGAACCTGATGGATATCCCGGCCCGCCCGGGTCTTTAATTTTTGATAAGTCTGAATCTTCATCATAGTCATCATTATTGGTTAGATTAAATGTAATTTTTGTCTTTCCTCCGGCTGTGGTCGTAATAGACTGGGCAATATCAACAAATTGACCCGTGATTAAATTCTTTTTATAGTATCCGGTAATACTTGCATTATATGGCATATACGCTTCAATCGTCACCGTCCCGCCAGCAGGTACGCCTGTTAATTCTCTGCCATTTTTTTCTTCCAAAATGTACCTGGTGCTTTCAAGCGAAGGTTAATCACCCTCCGAATTCCACTCTCTACGCATCCACTTCCACATGGAATTTTCAATTCTTTAAAATGTTCATATTTCATCCTTTTTTCATTCTTTTTAAAATAGTTACGCCACTTTTTTAACCCTTCATCCTTCTCTTCATCATGTAGTACAGTGTGATTCAAGATTTAATTTAATACTGTTATTCAACCCCCAGCGCCTTAAACACTGCATCCACAGGATTGGAATAAAAACTCGTCTGGAATTTTGCAAAAAGCTCCCCCGGTATCGTCGGAATATCCCCGACACTGCTGGTCGGTATCAGGATGCGCTTCGCACCTGAATCAAAAGCCACCTGCAAGGTTTCCGCCAGATTTGATGTTGGAACGATATTCCCTCCAAGACTCATATCACCCATACAGACCATCTGGCTTTGAACGGGTTTACCCATCAAGCCCGAACAAAACGAAATAAAACTGCAAAGGGTTAAGCCGGCGGCTTCTCCTGTATTATGCATTTCAACAATATGCAGATGGTAATCATGATCACCGACTTTTGAAAAAGAGCTGACCCTTGAAATATTGGCTTTGAAATAGTCAAAGGCGATTTTGATCGCTTCTTTGGTTTTATGATTGACACCTGAACCTGATATTGTCAATTTGCCTGTTCCGCCTACAACTTGAAGCTCAAGGCGATATAACCCTAAATGACCATTGGTTCCCAAAACAACCGTATGCAGTGTTCCGGGTTTCAGAGGCCCTTCTGGTATAAGTGATCCACCCCTTTGTTCAGGAAGACTGACAAATTTTTCTTCAAGCGATTCATTGTCAATGTAACTAAAATGGACATCATAAAATTCCATGCCGCCGATTTTTTTTAATTGCTCTTTAACACGTCTTCTGGATTCAAGGGCATATATAAAGCATTTTTCAACAGCAGTTTTGTCAAACTCACCGTGAGGATAAAGCAATTTCAACAAGCCCGATACTGTTTTTCTAACAGCGATGACATCTCGTTGATTCAGATTATTGCCAATTTTGAAATACTGGTCAATAGCGTCTGAAAAGCTACGTTTCCGCATTTCACGTAAGAATTCAGCCAAAAAGTCAACGATCAGTCCATATTGATTCGTCAGAAATTCAGGACGCATTTTGGGGATTTCCCACCCGGGAATATAACAGTGCATACGGTCGAAAAATGCCGAGTCGATCATCTCTTCTGGAAATGGAGCAAACAGATGGGCGGTCTTAACTAAAATTTCGACACTCTGATTGATATTCCCAACAAAAACCATCGCAGCGTTGGCATTGATGATATCCCGTCCTCTGGAAAACGATCCAGAAGCCATGAAGTCTTTCATAATCTGCACGCCGTCTTTATCTTTAAACTTGATGCCTGCAACCTCATCAAATGCCACGACATCCCATAAGCCTACGAGTCCCACTTTTCTTGTGCTCATGTTATAAAAAAGGTTCGCAACAGTACTCTGTCCGCCTGAAACAAGAATGGTATTGGGGCT
>PDZT01000493.1 GCA_002753105.1 Deltaproteobacteria bacterium YD0425bin50
CACGGCAAAGTTATTGAATAAAGTATTTTTTAATGTTATTATTCTGAATATGAAACGGGCAGGTGGCGGAGCAGCTAACGCACCAGACTGTAAATCTGGCGGTCACTGACCTTCGGGGGTGCAAGTCCCTCCCTGCCCACATCAGCCGATGTAGCTCAGTGGTAGAGCACTCCCATGGTAAGGGAAAGGTCGCCAGTTCAATCCTGGCCATCGGCTCATAATTAAATAAAAAACTATGGCTATAAAAAAGGCGATGACAAAGCTGGCGTGCAGCGTTTGTAAAACAACTAATTATTTTACAAAGAAAACAAAAAAATCAGCCGAGAAAAAACTCGAGCTTAAAAAGTTTTGTTCAAAGTGCAGAAAGCACACCGCTCACAAAGAAAGCAAAAAGTAAAAGATACTGGCTCATAAAAAAAACTTGGGCTTACGTAGGGCCCGAGTTTTTATGTTATAATTATCTAACATAGCTATTAAAGCCATATGAAAATTTTTCAAAAAATAATTTTAGGCGCGGTTTTTATTTTTTTAGCAATTATAATTTCTCTAGTTTTTTTTGATGCAGAAGATTACTATTCTTTTAAAAATTTAATGAGTGAAGATAAGGCGTGGGGAGCATATGTTGGCCACAATAGAACTAATTTTTCTAGTTTTGAAAATTTAGTTGGAATAAGGCCAGACATATATGCTGTTTTTAGCGGGTGGTACGAAAACTTTCCGGTTGATTTGGCCGTGCATTTAAAAAATAATGGACAGACGCTCGTTATTTTTTGGGAGCAATACGATATAACTTTAGACCAGATCGTTTCCGGCGAAAGCGATGATTATATAAAACAATATGCAAATAATGCAAAATTATATGGAGGCCAAATTATTTTAGCTCCTTTGCACGAAATGAACGGAGAATGGAGCCCATGGTCAGGGGTTGCGCAGGGCAATACGCCCGAAAAAACCAAGCTTGCTTTTCAGCACATCCGCAATGTTTTTATGGAAAATCAGATGCAGAATGTTAAGTGGGCATGGGTTGTGAACAACCGGTCTGAACCCAATACTGAAGAAAATAAAATTGAGAATTATTATCCCGGAGATAACTATGTTGATTTTGTAGGAGTTGATGGATTTAATTTTGGTGAACCAGATGAGCCGTGGCTTTCTTACACAGACCTGTTTTCAAATGCTTTAACAAGGCTTGAAAAATATAACAAGCCGATTTACATTTTTTCAATGGCTTCTGCTCAAGGTTCACAAAAGCCTGAATGGATAAGAGATGCTTTGTCAAAAATAAAATCAGACCCACGGGTGAAAGGATTTATCTGGTTTAACGAGAACAAGGAGAAAAATTGGCTTGTGAACTCAGATCAAGCCTCTTTAGAAGTTTTTAGGGAGAGCCTGAAAGATTTCTAAGGCTGTAGCATGCCTATACCCTCTTCAGCTGTTATTGTTTTAACATTATTTTGTTTAACATAAGCCGAAACCTCAGTTAAGTGTGCGGGGGTTGTGCTGTACTGGCCTCCGTTATTTTCTATTTGATGGTAAACAAGTATCAGCCAGGTTTTATTATTTTTTGCCTCATCTATCCATTGTTTTACCGTGGCAACGGGAGTATCAACTTCAACCGACATTGTTTTTAACAGGTAAGGATTTTGATTTTTATAATTAAGTCCTCCGTCTGAAAGCATTGCGGTGCGGGCCCCAAGATATCCTGACTGCTCCACAAAATTTTTAACTGATTCATTCCATTCTCCAAAAGGATATGCAAAAGAAACAATTGGGTTAACGCCCATTGATTCAAGCGCATTTTTAACTCCAGCTATTTCCTCCTGCAATTGCTGTTGGGTTAAGCTTAAAAGACTTGAATGGCTTTTTGAGTGGGCCTGTATGCTGTGTCCTTGAGACTGCATTTGTAGCATTTGGTCTTGAGCGATATAACCTTGTGTTCCCAGTGCGTCTGTAAAAATATATTGAGTGCTTTTTATACCTCTTGCGTTTAAAATTGGAATGGCATTTTGGAAAGTCGAAAGCCAACCATCATCAAAATCAAAAGAAACCATTCCTTCGCTGAACTGGGGCTGTGGTTCTGCAATCTTTTTTGTTAAAGAATAATCATCTATTGCCAGCGATCCCGCTGTTTCTATTAAGTGAAAAACAGTGGCCGAAATAGCGCTGGCTGGTACAGTAAAGTCATGTGAAAATTTTGACCAGCTTGCAGGAGAAGGAGATGGTTGTCCAAGCTCTAAATATTCAAATGTTCCATCTTGTAAAGTATAGCGAGCCACAACCCGGGTGTTTGTATTTGATTGGTAGAAATCAGAAAAAGTATACTGAACTCCTGCGGTTACCGGTACATCATTAAAGTACCACTTTGCGTCTCCGCTTACAAAATTTGTGACCTGTATTCCGGCGCCCTTGCCAGTATTGCCGGAAATTGGATAGGCAAACACAGTAGTGTTTTCACCCCAACCACCCTTATTCCATGATGTGGGGATATCTGTACCGGATTCAAGCGAAGGGTTAATTATCAGGTTGTCTTGAGGATTCGGAGAAGAAATAAGTTCAATATCCATTGACATGTTAATTTTTCCGGAAAAATTAAATTCTTCGCTTACAAAATCCGAATATCCTTCTTTTGATACATAAAGCTTGTAATTTACCCATTTATCTTTTGCTGTATCTGTTCTTACATAGCCTTTAACCTGGTCTATCTGATATCTCCCTCTGAGGCCAGATAAAACTGAATAGTCTCTAGCTCCATACTCATACTTAGTTGGTTTTAGCGCGATAGACGCTCCTCGCAAAATTGAGCCAGAATTTTTTTCTTTAATAATTCCGCCAATAGAAAATCCTTCGGAATTTGAAGTGGTATAGAATGCAGGCATTTCAAACATACGGCTTTTGTTTCCAGCATTATCGGTGGCTATTACTGATATAATATGATATCCCAAAGAAACGTCGTTGTGAACCGGAGTTCCGTAATAAAAGCCTTGATAAGGAGTTGTGTCGGGTTCGCCATAAGGAATTCCATCTATATAAACCTGGACCTCTTTAATTCCGCTGGTTATCTGGCCTGCAACAGAGGGATCAATCACATATGCTGTAATCT
>PDZT01000084.1 GCA_002753105.1 Deltaproteobacteria bacterium YD0425bin50
AAAATTAATTATGAATTATGAATTATAAATTATGAATTATAAATTTTATGTTAAACTGTATTATTGACGGTCAGGTAATATATATGGATGCTCAAAATTGGCGTGAATATCAAAGGCAACTACAGAGACCCCAAGTAATGAAAAACACTTTTAATTTTGGTTGGAAACTATTTGGGCTTGTATTGGTTATTTTAGTGTTGATGTGTGGCGTTTTTGCACTTGTTCACATCATACCTACGCATTGGATTCATGATCCAAATGATCCAAATGAGATAAATGATGACGAGTCTGGATTTATTACGGAAAAAGAAGAACGCCATACAAAAAACAGGACTGTTTCGTTAAAAAAATCCGATGCACAAAAGCTGCTGAATCAGGTTTCTTTAGTTAATCTGAGATCAAAACATATTGAATTTATAGATGCAAAAAATGATACATATACGCTTGAGACAAGCCTTGATATGCCGCTTCAAGAATATATGTTAGATTACTTAAAGCAAATTCAAAACGCTAAAAGGGGAAAACCTTTACAGATTGCGATTGTGGCAATAGACCCATCGACTGGAAAAGTATTAACCATGATTGGGTTTGATCATGTTGATAATCACCCCAATCCATGTATTGCCAACGCATACCCGGCAGCAAGTATATTTAAAATTGTTACGGCCTCAGCAGCCATTGAAAAAAATGGCTTAAATGCGAATTCTACACTTCAATTCACTGGCGGAAAATATACTCTATACAAGTCACAGCTCAAAGCAGCCTCTTCAAAATATGGACAAAATCTTCCGTTATCCGAAGCATTTGCTCAATCCATTAATCCAGTATTTGGTAAACTTGGAATTAATACCGTTGGTAAATTTACTTTGGAGTTATATGCTGAGCGAATGGGCTTTAATCAATCCATACCATTCGAAATTCCAGTTTCAGAGAGTTTATTAACGATACCTGATGATGACTATAATATTGCAGAAATCGCTTCGGGTTATAATCGCGAAACTGTTATTTCGCCGCTTCATGCTGCACTGATAAGCGCGGCAATTTTAAATGATGGGGTGATGCCTGAGCCTACCATTATTGAAAAAATAATCGATGAAAAAGGACACAAAATTTATCAAAGTGAACCGAAAGACCTATGGCCAGTCCTTCGCTCAACCACATCTGCTGAAATGAAAAAGCTGATGCATGAAACTATTGTGAAAGGAACGGCACGAAAAGCATTCAAAGGATTTTCTAACCACACGGTTTTATCACAATTGAATATTGGCGGGAAAACGGGTTCAATGGGCAATAGTACCCATGATATTAAATACGACTGGTTCGTTGGATTGGCAGAAGAAATACAGGGAAGTAAAAAAATATCACTAGCAATTATGATTGGTCATGGACAATACTTGGGTTTGAAAGCTTCATATTATGCACGATTATTGATTTTGAAATATTTTAACCCAACATATACAGAAAAAAACCATATCCCAACTAAAACTTTACGTGCTTCAAGAAAAAGATAATTCAATTTTTGTGAGAAGAATATCAATGCGTATTCTCAACATCTTGTTTCGTATTTTATATATTAATGTCTATTTTGGCAGACATATTTCGTCTGTACCTGATGGGTCACTTATTTTTTTCCCTTATAATTCTTGCCAGTGTGCCTGTGGAATTTCTGCGATTCTATCTATAAAAAAGACTAAGAAGAGTTGCGATGTCTCATCTGTATTAAATACGGTATTCAGTTTAAGTCACCATACAGCTCAATATCGGTATGATGAATGCGACCAACAGGATTTAGATGTCTCTGATAATTATTTAGGCGGGTGTGATACTTTAGCAAAATTATATGAAAGCCTGATTAGCTTAAAAAAAGAAAATCAATTTATTGAACTCATTAAAAATACACAGTTACAAGAGCAGCTACGCCTTGCCTCAAAACATATTCAGGCAATCATTGATGCTGAATCTGCATGGTTTTCATCAAATGATTATCGACTCAGTGTCCATACTCGAGACCTTGTGTTTAACAGACTTGAAACGCTTAAGGATATTGGGTGGTGTCTTCAATCAGAACTTATTGTCAATATTCAAAGAATTATCGAACTCATACCCACTACCAGTTTACCACTATCTGATTCTGCTGTAAGACTCTTAAAAAAAATTAATGGTGTTTTGAACAGCATTGATCGACTTGAAGTACGAGGAAGAGATTCTGCAGGTATCACGATTCAGTTTTTTCTAGATCAACACGATTATTCCCTATTTCTGAATACGCTTCAACCATCTGATTTAGATGCACATTTTAACCAGAGATGCCAAGGAAGTATTCTCTTAAACAAAAGCATTCGCATTTATCAACAACAGCCATCAGATATCAATCTATCACCCAGAGTTTCCATTGCATTTACCTACAAATTTGCAGCAGAGATTGGAAAATTAGGTGATAATGTTCAGTTTATCAGGAATCAAATTCATACAGATGATATTTTTCATAGCGTTTTACTAAGAAATATTCAGGATGAAATGATACTATCCCATACAAGATGGGCTTCAGTGGGTGAAATATCCGAAGCGAATTGTCATCCACAGGACAATGATCATTCAAGTATAAACACAGCTCAAGGCTGTTTGATATATGTGTGTTTAAATGGTGATATTGATAATTATCTTGAACTTAAAGAACACTATGAACAGCAATTCGGTTTTATTTCAAAAGAAATCACCACAGATACCAAGATCATTCCACTTCAAATTGATGCCTATATAAAACAAGGACATGATATTCAAAATGCCTTTTTATTGGCCATCAATGATTTTGAAGGGTCTCATGCCATTTGTATGTATTCAGATAGCGAACCCGGAAAACTGTATTTAGCTCAAAAAGGCAGTGGGCAGACTTTATTTGTAGGAATATCAGATGATTATTATATTCCTACATCTGAAGTCTATGGGTTTGTTGAAGAGACATTTCATTATGTAAAAATGGAAGGTGAAAAACAGCTATCACTTGACAATCATCGGTTAAAAAGCGGTCAATTATTTATATTAAATGCGAATTCAGAAGGAAGTTTGGATGGCATACAAGCCATGTATTACGATGGCACACCCATTCAGCTTACCCCAAAAGATATCAAGCATACGGATATTACATCGCGAGACATTGACCGACAAGGATATACTCACTATTTTTTAAAAGAAATATCTGAATCTCCGAATTCTATTTTAAAAACCCTGAATAATCGATGGTATATTTCAGATAGTTCTTCAACTGATCCTGTCTATACAATTTACATCAATGGTACTCAAAATAAAGTTGCGGTACCTGAATCTATACTTCAGGCATTTGATAATAACCGTATTCGACGCATTTATTTTATTGGACAGGGTACTGCCGGTATTGCTGCATCAGCATGTACAACTATTATGGAATATTATTTTAATGACCCAACAATTCAAATTAGGGCATTAAAATCTTCAGAACTAAGCGGTTTCTATGTTCATCAGGAAGATGCTTCATATTCACTCAGCGATACTTTAGTTATTGCGATCAGTCAATCGGGTACGACTACAGATACGAATCGGTGTGTGGACATGGTCAAGGCAAAAGGAGCATTTACCATATCGATTGTGAATCGACGGGATTCTGATCTGACTTTTAAAACGAATGGGGTGCTCTATACAAGTAATGGCCGCGATATTGAAATGTCTGTTGCATCGACCAAAGCGTTTTATTCGCAAATTGTAGCTGGTGCATTGCTTTCACTTCATCTTGCTGCACATACAAAACGTCGTAACTCAGCATTTATTTCAAACGAAATTAAACAGTTGATTGCACTGCCAGCTCATATGAAACAGGTTCTGGGTTTATCAGACCAAATTAAGGCTTCAGCAGATGAATTGGCATTAAAACGCATGTACTGGGCTGTTGTAGGCAGCGGCCCGAACAAAGCTGCATCCGATGAAATTCGTATTAAACTGAGTGAATTATGCTATAAAACGATTTCCACAGATTATGTAGAAGATAAAAAACATATTGATTTATCTTCTGAACCGCTGATTTTGGTATGCGCTGCCGGTACCCGTCAGCATGTCCTCACAGACCTGATTAAAGATACAGCAATTTTTAAAGCACATAAAGCGGTTCCGATTGTTATTGCAAATGAAGATGAACATCGGTTTGATCCGTATGCAGATTCCGTGTTTCATGTACCGGCTATTGCTGAACATCTCGCCCCAATATTGAATACATTGGTTGGCCATTTATGGGGATATTACGCGGCATTATGTATTAACGATAGTTCAACTTTTTTATTCAGGCATCGGGAAAAACTGCAAAAAATTATTAATGATCATCTCCAACAAGAACAAAACATCTACGAATTGATTTTAGAAAAACAATTTCGAGAAGCGATTGCCAATTTTTATAGAGATGTTCGGAATAAAATCAATTTAAAACTATTTCCACCTATGCTGGGTTATTATACAATTACAGATATTAGCCTTATTTTAAAATATCTGTCTGGTCGATTACCTGTCTCAGATTTTCAACTTGATTTTGATATGAAAGGCACGCCAGTTAACATGCTTGATTGTTTATTTCAATGCATAGGCAATGCAATCAGCAGTTTGGCAAGGCCGATTGATGCGATCAAGCATCAAGCCAAAACTGTTACTGTAGGCACGAGTCGAATTATTGAATCTTTTGACGGTATCGTTTTTGAATCGTTAGCCGCGCACAACATTAAAATTTCACAAATTATTAATAAAAATGTCATTGTGTTAAAAAATCTTCAGGGAATTCTTTCAGAAATCAAAGGTTCTGTTCTCTACCAGATCAGCGGATTAAACCTGTTGGGTGAACCCATTGAAGATACTAAAATTGAAGTTGTTGAAAAAAGAGGACTGCTAACAAATGCGGTATCAAGAGTTGAAACAGACCGGACATTAAAAGGTACCAAGCGGATTATTGTTCGGGAAGGAAATGTGTATATTGGAAAAGGTCTTAAAGATGGGCGCAGCATTCTTGTTATTCCAATTATTTCGGCATCTGTAGCAACACCAAACCTTATCGAATATTTACTCTTATTGAACATTGCGTTTAAACAAGACCATGAGGTTCCATTATTGGTTAAAATCAAAGCGCTTGGCGGTAAATATGAAAGAATTCGAAATATGATTCAGGAAAACAGCGTTGTTTGGGATGACCGATTATTAGAATGCATTGAAATGGAAAACCTGTTTGGCTATTCTGCTGAAAAAGTAGCTAATATCATCATATCAACAATGGAAGTTGATAATCGTTAAGCTAAGTTATGAACGTTAAATTAATATTAGACAAACACAGAAAAATAATCGTGTTTATATTTTTTACTGGATATCTCTTATTAGGATTATCCATATTCAAAGATTATGGTATCTCATTTGATGAGGGTTTTCATCGAAATGATGGTGTGCTTGCTGCTTCTTATATAAACAAGAAAATTGGCAGTCTTATATCAACAAATAATTTGATACAAAATCCAGATGAACTACAAATAGAAAATAAGCATCATGGTGTTATTTTTCATTTAATCGCAGCGGAACTTGAATATATTTTCAATTTGAAAGACTTCAGAGATATTTTTTTGATGAAACATGTTCTTACCTTTTTAACCTTTTGGGTAAGTGTTATTTTTTTTTATTTTGTGATCGTAAACAGATTTGAAGATTGGAAAATAGGTTTACTTGGATGTTTTTTTTTAATTCTCAGTCCCAGAATATTTGCTGAATCATTCTATAATGCAAAAGATATTATTTTTTTATCATGTGCTATAGTTAATATATTTACATTAATTAAATTTTTACAATATCAAGATAAACCATTTATCTTCATTGTATGTCATGCATTCAGTTCCGCCCTTTTAATTGATATTAGAATCGTAGGTGTGTATAGCCCATTTCTAACATTACTATTCATCAGTATTGAACTATTCAAATCCGAATCTCCGAAAAATTACATAAAAAAAATGATTCCAGTTTTATGTACTTATCTATCATTGCTGACCGTTTTCCTTTATATATTCTGGCCATATTTATGGGAAAATCCAATTCATAACTTTATTCAGTCATTTAGAACAATGTCTAAATTTGATTGGGATAGTTATGTATTATATCAGGGCAGTTTTATAAAAGCGTCGAAACTAGGTCGAAATTATATACCTACATGGATCCTTATTACAACCCCCGCGTTATATACCTCCTTTTTTTTTACCGGAATTTTCTATATACTATCCGATGTTGTAAAACCTCCCTTTCACATTTACACAAATAAGGCTCAAAAAATAAATTTGGTATTTCTGTCGCTATGTTTATTTCCTTTATTGGCGGTTATTTTTTTAAAATCTACAGTATATGACGGATGGCGACATCTGTATTTTATTTACCCGTCATTTTTATTGATAGCATTAACTGGATTTGTAAAATTAATTGAATATGCCAAGTTAAATTTAAAAGGGCTACGTTATCATATTTTTAATTCTATTCTTAGCATTAGCATAATCTATAGCCTAATAAGTACAGCTTTGTTTATGATAACATATCATCCTTATCAAAATGTGTATTTCAACTTCATCGCGGGAAAAGATATTTCAAAAAAATTTGAGTTGGATTATTGGGGATTATCATACAAACAAGCTTTAGAATATATTTTAACTACAGATCAAAAAAATAAGATCAATATAGCTGTAATGAATTTTCCTGGTGTGCTAAACGTAAATTTTTTAGATCAGAAACTTAGAGAAAGAGTAAATCTTGTTCCTATAGAACAAGCAACTTATTTTCTAACTAACTATAGATTTCGAAAATTTCCTCAGGAATATTATAAATTCGATAAAAAAGTATATCCTTTTATCAATGAAGTTTTTGCAATACAAATAAAAGATTATAAAATTATGGGTGTATATAAAGTAGGAGCATAAATAAAAACTTCTATATAACTACCAAATGAAAACGCTGCATAAAATACTTATCGGTGATGCACGAAAATTTGATCAAATCGAAAATGATTCAATAGAGTGTATTATTACCTCCCCGCCATATCCCATGATCGAAATGTGGGATTGTGTATTTTCAAAACTGAATCCTTGTATTACAGATGCATTAAACAGCAACAATGGCCAACACGCATTTGGCTTAATGCATGATGAATTAGATAAAGTATGGAAAGAATGTTTTCGAGTGTTAAAGCCGGGCTGTATTGCCTGCATCAATATTGGTGATGCAGTGCGAACTATAAACGGCAATTTCCAACTATACTCAAATCATTCAAGAATTATTCATTCCATGTGCGCTATTGGATTTACACAATTACCTGATATCATCTGGCGTAAACAAACCAATGCCCCAAACAAATTCATGGGTTCAGGAATGCTGCCCGCATGCGCATATGTAACCTATGAACATGAGTATATTCTCATTTTTAGAAAAGGGGAAAAAAGAAATTTTACCAACGAACTTGATAAAGCCAATCGCCGCAACAGTGCTTTTTTTTGGGAAGAACGAAATGTATGGTTTTCTGATGTCTGGAATGATTTAAAAGGAACCTCACAGCGCTTGAATGACGTAACGGATAGAAAACGAAGTGCTGCCTTTCCATTTGAATTAGCATACAGGTTAATCTGTATGCATACCATTTATGGAGATACGATCCTTGATCCATTTCTTGGAACCGGAACAAGTAGTGCAGCCGCAGTTGCCTCATGCAGAAATAGCATCGGGATTGAGATGGATAAGGAACTGACTCATACAATTCATGAAACCCTTCAGGCATCGTTAACTCTAGGAAAAAACAAAACAATAGAACGTTTGTCAAGGCATACAGATTTTATTACAGAGCAAATAAATCGTGGTAAAAAAATAAAATATCAAAACTCAGCTTATTCTATTGGCGTGATTACGTCGCAGGAAACGGATATCATCCTGCATGTTCCAAAACAATTCATCGCAAAAAATACTATGGAATATGAAGTTGAGTATTCATTCAAGCAATGTCGGTGTATTGATCTTGATCTTGGTTTTGACCTCTTGTAAGCATTCAATAATTTTTTGGGTATGTAAAGAGCGCCCATGTTGATTTAAGTGATATCGTGTATCGTAAAAATCAGTCATAGGGAAGATACTGTCTTCAGGTGATCCAATTATCGGAATATATAAATGTTTTTGTAAAAACTGATACAGATCATCAATATGGGGTTTACTAAAAAAATATCGGACATCTGGAATACATGAAAACATAAAAAAAACCTGAGCATGTTTAGATATTGCCATTGAATAAAATTCATTTAATGTGGTTACTGATTTGTTAAGCATGGGTTGTGATGGCGGTTCTAAAATGGGCATTAAGTCAATAGGCTCAGGATAGGTTTTATGTATATGGTTCGTCATATCTCCATAAGCATTAAATGCATAACGCTGATAGATAATATAATCCGCTTTTTGAAAATCCGCTTTTGTCCATAGCTGTTTATTTTTTTTAATTTTTTGTTTAATCCATTGAATTAATTCTTGTCTAAGCAATTGGGAATGATAGCGCATCAGGTTAAGGATTTGTTCTCGTGAAGTGATGTAGTGAATAGCTTGAGGATACGTGATGAGGAGTTCGCAAAGCGTTCTTTCACCATCCAAAAGCGAAAAAAAATGGTCATATTCAGGAATAATCACAAGGCAATCACCAGACCTTATTGACTCCTTAACTTCTGAAAGCATAAATCTCAAGCCAATGCCTGCATGTAATCCCATATTTACAACATTGCGATTTAGACTGTCTTCAACCTGTTTGCTGTCTAAACCAAAAGCGAGGTTTGATCCACCAATAAAAATAATTCTAGGCGATTTTGTATTCTTTAGCCTTTCATGTTTATCTATTATTGCTGCAAGATAATTATGCTGGCTCTCTATTGGAGGATATACAAGACACATCAAGCCTATATGAGTAACGATAACAAATATAATCAATAAAAATGCTTTACAACACAAACGAATCATAGAATACAATTCAACATAATACTTTTACGTTAATAATTTACTTTTCTAACCAACGGTATTATGGTGTATTACACATTTTGTTATTTTGTTTACAATACAATTTTGATAAATATCGATAAATGATACATGGTTAAAGGCAAGATACTTTCGCCCTCTACGATCTCGAAAACCTATATATGTCTGCATCATAATGTTTAAAACGATAAGTAATAAACTTGATAACCCGCAATTAAGACTGGCTTTTGACTATGTTGAGCATACCTGTAAAAATCTGTTTCTTACTGGTAAAGCCGGAACCGGTAAAACTACATTTCTGCATACGCTGAAAAAAAGGTCTCCCAAACGCATGGTCGTAGTGGCACCTACAGGGGTTGCCGCAATTAATGCAGGCGGAGTTACCATTCATTCTTTTTTTCAGTTGTCATTTACACCATATGTGGCTGAGTT
The DNA here is from genome assembly GCA_002753105.1 of Deltaproteobacteria bacterium YD0425bin50. Classification (GTDB taxonomy): domain Bacteria; phylum Desulfobacterota; class Desulfobacteria; order Desulfobacterales; family YD0425bin50; genus YD0425bin50. Next base: position 9,463 of record PDZT01000084.1, read on the forward strand.
AATGCCTGATTACGAAGATCGAAATGCTGGCAAGTCGCAAAACCAATACCGTTTCAGTAAAGATAAAATCAACATCATTCGTAGCCTAGACCTGCTAGTCATTGATGAAATTAGCATGGTGCGTGCTGATGTGTTGGATGCCATTGATGCTGTACTAAGGCGTTTTCGTATGAACAGTATGCCTTTTGGTGGAGTACAACTTCTGATGATCGGTGATCTTCATCAACTCGTACCTGTGGTCAAAAACGATGAATGGGAAATTTTACGCCATCATTATGATACCATGTTTTTTTTCAGTAGCCGGGCACTACGTTCAACTCAGTTTATCAGTATTGAATTAAAACATATTTATCGGCAAAGCGACACGCATTTTATTAAGTTGCTTGCCAAGGTTCGTGATAATTGCATGGACTCCGAATCCTTAACCATGCTGAATAATCGCTTCAATCCCAACTTCGCCAAAAATACTCCTGAAGGCTACATCACGTTGACGACTCACAATTATCAGGCTGAAAAAATCAATGAGAGACGTTTGGTTGCATTACCCGGCCCTGAAAAAAATTTTAAAGCAGTGGTAGAAGGAGATTTTCCTGAGTATAGTTTTCCTACGGCTTCCAATTTACGGCTCAAACCCGGCGCTCAAGTCATGTTTGTTAAAAATGACACTTCACCTGAAAAGTTGTATTTTAATGGTAAAATTGGAAAGCTCAAACGGATCACTGCTGATGGGTTGATTGTCGAGTGTCCTGATGATGATGCTCCGATAACTGTAAAAAAAGCTGAATGGCGAAACGTTAAATATTCAATTAACGAGGAGACAAAGGAGATTGAAGAAACGGAAACTGGAAAATTCATCCAATATCCTTTAAAATTAGCATGGGCTATCACTATACACAAAAGTCAGGGCTTAACCTTTGACAAGGCTATTATTGATGCGAATGAAGCCTTTGCCGCTGGACAGGTTTATGTTGCACTTAGCCGCTGCCGAACTCTTGAAGGGTTAGTTCTCAGCTCTCCTATCGAACCCCACAGTATTAAAAAAAATGTTGAGGTGGTGGCGTTTACTCGAAATATGGAACACAATGAACCAGATCATACACAAGTTTGCAATGCCAAAAAGGAATACCAGTTATTGCTTCTGGATGAACTGTTTGATTTTTCGATTTTGTTTCGCCGCTTGCTCACATGTATTAAAATCTCCAACGAACACAAAGCAATCTTGGTAGGCGCCACATTTTCACTTTTCAGTCGTATCGTTGATCTTTTTAAAGCAGAAATCACTATTGCCGCAGACAAGTTTGCGTTCCAACGTCAACACATCACAAGGGATGTATTAGACCTTGAGTCATTTCCATTGCTGCAAGAACGGGTCAGTAAAGGCGCCCACTATTTTATCGACAAAATCCAATTGCATGTGGTTGATCCTGTGCGCACTGTCTCAGTTGAAACCGACAACAAGGAAGTTCGCAATGCATTGACTAAAGCCATTCAAGCTGTTCTCGAAGAAGCTGACGTGAAACTCTATCGGCTCAAAGCATGTCGTTCTGGAATTAGGTTTACAGATTACCTCAAAGCCCGAGCGCAGTCTCTTTTTCATGAACCAGAGATTCAATCGCCGCCCTTAAAGGTTGAGAAAAAATTACCTGAAATAAAATTACCTGAAATTATAGATAATCCTGAGCTTTACCTTATTCTTAAAGAATGGCGAACTGCCAAGGCTGAAAAAATAGACATGCCGGCTTTTTTTGTGCTTCATAACACAATCTTGGCTGAAATCGCAACTCGGTTGCCGACAACGCTTGAATCTCTGTGTGCCATTAAAGGATTGGGCGGGAAAAAAGGGAAAACCTACGGAAAAGAACTCCTGAACCTAGTGGCTCAATATTGTTTAAAATACAACATAACTGCATCTAAAAACATTCAAAAAAATGACAGTAAAGAACCCATTGGGGTTAATAATGACAAACCTAAAAGCAGAGATGAGTCTCTACGTTTGTTTCTTGAAGGAAAGAGTATTGCTGACGTGGCTTTGGAGCGTGGTCTGGTAGAATCTACAATTGAAAGTCATTTGAGTTATTTTGTCGGCACTGGTGATCTGGACATCCATCGAGTGGTTGAGCCAGCAAAAATATCTCGCATTTCATCATGGTATGAAACTAGTGAAAATCCTAAACTGAAAGATGCAAAAGATGCTTTAGGGAATGACATTACTTTTGGCGAACTTCATTTTGTTCGCAACTATCTTGAACGTATTGGAAAAATCAAAACAGGCTTGTAGTAAGTATCTGACTTTAAAAAATTCGTTAATCATGTGAATCAAGGTTCAAACTATAGGATCGCTAAATTAATACACAATGATTCAAGGGTTAATTTGATATTTGCATTGGATTTGAGTTGTTTTTCTGCCTGATGAATTGCATTCAGCTTTGCAAACAAGGATTGAATTGTATAAATAGAGCCAGAATGTTCAATCACATCCTTTAAATCTTTATTAATGATGTGATTTTTTGCAAATTTATAAATGATCATATCCCGAAAGCATGATCGGATAATATGAAATGCGTCTTCTAAAAATTGTTTTTCTTCACATAGCGTTGTCGCAAATGCAAGGATGAATCCTATAGGTTTTCTGTGTAAATTCAACACATCATGAATAAGACGTTTTCGTTTATCTAACATTCCCTGACAATTAGACAATTCAATGCCTTTTTCTAAGCTCCCATTTGCCAGTTCAGATAATATCAACGCATCATCAGAAGCAGTGGCTTTATTGGGCAATAACGTTAGAATTTTCTCTGCAATTTGTTTATACGGAATAGGCATAAATGCCATGTGTAAACAGCGAGAAAGTACTGTGGGCAGCAATGTATTGACTTGCGTTGTAATAAGAATAAAAATCGTATGATCAGGCGGCTCCTCAAGAATTTTCAAAAGCGCATTTGATGCGTGAACATTCATTGTTTCACAATCATTGATAACAACCACACGCATTTTTGCGCTGTAAGGTCTTCTTGAGATCGTTTCAGTAACCCCGCGAATCTGTTCAATTTTTATAGATGTACCTTCAGGATGTATAGAAATGATATCCGGATGATTTCCTGAAATTGAGGTGAGACATGACGAACATTGACCACATGGATAGGTTTCAATATACTTATTTAGGTCTATAGAAATATCTCCACAATCATCGGGTTTAGGAGCAAAACAATTAATGGCCATTGCAAATGTCTTAGCCACGTTATATTTGCCTATACCTCGAATGCCTCCAAACAAAAATGCATGAGGTATCGTCTTTTTATAAATTAACGTATATAACCTCTGAATGATTTGTGGTTGATTATCTATATTTAGCAATCGATTCGCCAATATTAATAATCCACCCGTTCTTTAAGTTCTTTACCGCATTTAAAAAAAGGCAATTTTTTGGGGTGAATAAGAACTTTTTCACCCGTTTTGGGATTTCTTCCTGTATAACTTTTGTACTTTTTGACATAAAAACTGCATAAGCCTCGAATCTCTACACGATCATCTTTGGCTAAGGCCTCTCCAATTGAATCAAAAAAAATTTCAAGGATTTGAGTTGCCTGTGTTTTAGATAAATTGGTTTCTTTTTTTAAGGCTGAAATAAGCTCTAATTTATTCATAATTCCTCTTTGAATCCGTCAATTCCGTCTGAACAAACCTTTTAAAAGTTTTTTTTATAAATCAGATATAAAATAAGCAATATTAAACACTTATCATCAATAAGTCAAGTTACAAACAAAGAACTTAATGCTTTTTTTTCTGACTGATTTTATCGAATATTGTTTTTAATTCCACCAAGATGCATTAAATGGATCATGAGATGGTAGCTGACTTCATCATTTTCGTCTATATACCCTATCGCAACAGACCAGCATTGACTACGATACTCAATATCTGCACTGAATTTTATCTGGGTATTTGAAATGAAGTTATATTCATAATCTATAGCTGCATGGGTGCGAAAAAAAATTTCTGAAGAAGACCTCATTGAAATGGATTGATTAGAATTCTGATGGTATGTATAACTGACACCAAATTTATCCAAAATAGGGTAGGGCGTAAGAATATCCAACGATAGTTCATTCGATACCCATCGCTGTTGTTGATGTGACCAATAAGTATTGGCTCTAAACTGAATCGTATCTTGCGGAAAGAGATATAATTCCGTATTTAACGGTAAAAACGAGTCGTCTTGGGTATTCCAGTCATCTTCATCATAGCTAATGTTTTCATCAAATTGATACGGCTGCTCAATTTTTAAACGAGCGATTTGTCTAATAGATTGATGTTGGTCAATCATCACAGGAATTTTTACGAAGTTATGAATCATGCTATATGTAATACGGTTTTTATCATCAATCCGATCAATAGCAATACTCGATGGATCAGAATCGGGTTTTGACGAAATAAACACCGGATAACTGTTCTGATTTTCATAAGGAATATATTCATACGTGATCAATGAACAAATCCGATGATGGATAAGATTATTGTTTTTAAGCGTGTATAATTTTTCTACATTGGATGCCAGATCAAGTTTAATATCATAAAGCCCTCTTTCTGAAGACGAATCTATCTGAGTTAAAGGCGAATTGGAACCACGGGTAACATACCAAAGCGTATGTCGAACACCCACTGACGGTTCAATGGTCATATACTCTCTCAAGGAAAGCGGAACATACAGTCGCGGATGTATATCTGCTCGAAGTCCCTGATGATCAGTATTCGAGTCCTGATATACTTGGATGTATTGTGAATACATATCCATATATACTGGAGAATTCCATAAGGGGTGTTTGATAGCGGCAAGATGCATCTCTGGTAACAAATACTTGGAACCGTCTTTATCAAACAATCGGCGTTGAATAACATCATCGTATCGAATCCATTGAACATTGAAATTGTATTGAGGCCAGATATGTTGAACCTGCCATCTGTTCATACGTATGGTATCGTCAACATCGTCTATACCGCGACCAAACGTATTGACAAACAGTTCATTGCTATCTTTAAACCCATTGGGTGTATTTTTAAATTCCCTTAAGTAATCCTGATCACTGACCCAATCAATAT
>PDZT01000494.1 GCA_002753105.1 Deltaproteobacteria bacterium YD0425bin50
TCGGCATTCACTTCAATATTTCCAGCTTTTCCGCCACCAGCACTTGATGTAGATATTTTTCCTGAATTGGACATATCAAATTGTTTTGCGAAAATGCTGATTTCTCCACCTTCACCTGCTTCAGGTAAAGGGCTTTCAGATCGTGCGTAAATTCCGCTAATAGATGCATCCTGAACATAATTTTCAAATGATTCTTGAAATTCAAGCTGTGATTCTCCGGGAGTGTCTCTTAACTGAATTTTTGATGAATCTCCTGTAATATTTACAGAATCCGCATGAATTTCAGTGTCGCCCCCACGACTTTGACCAAATGTGCTATTGGTGATTTGACCTCCGTTTGTCAACTCTATAGAAGACGCCTGAATTAAAATTTTCCCTGCATCACCAGCATTATTTCCTTCACTTCGGGATCGGGTAGATACCGCGCTGGCGAATCCGTCTTCATTTTCTCCATATGTATTGATTCCATCAATAGTAAGCTGTTCCTTGATGTTCAGCTCAATATCTCCACCTTGACCGCTTAATTCATTTGCTCCGGCCATAGTACTGCTTGAAATGACAGCGCCTTCATTAATTGTTAAATTGTTTGCATTAATCTTTATTCCGCCAGCATCGCCAGCCACATCAATTTTGGGTGTAGAGTCAGAATACATTCCAGTAGCCCACCCTTTAGAACTTGCACCGGATAATTCAACTGATTCTTCAGCATTGATGCGTATTTGACCGCTATACCCGGGACCAAACGTGGATGCATTGAGATAGGCGCCATCCTTTAAGGAAAGATTTTTTGTAACAATATCAATATCACCGCCATTCCCGCCGTTGCTAGTTTCATGTGCCGCTGCATAAATACTGCTTGGGTACCCATCAATTTCACCTAAAAAAGTAATACTTTCTCCGGCTTTTATATTGACCTGCCCACCATTACCCAACCCATAAGTATAACTGGAAATCCATCCGCCATCATTAAATGTAATATCTTTTCCAGCATTGATTGTAAGATTTCCAGCATTACCCGCATTTTTCATAGTTCCAAAAGTTTGTACTAGAATTTCACTAGAATGCAAATCAGAACTTAAACCTACAATATTCAGATTGTCTTCTGCATCAAGTGTTATGTCTCCACCATCACCCATACCATAAGTATTTGCATAGATAAACCCGCCGTCTTCTAAATGGATATTCTTTGCTTGAATCGTCAAATTGCCTGTCTGGCCATTTTCAGACTGAATCATAATACCACTTCTTGTTTCTTTTCCATTATCTCCGGAAATGACAACATCTTCTTTAGCTTGGATATTCAGGTCTGATCCTTTTCCATATCCATAGGTATTAACAATTACTTGCGTGCCGTCTGATAAAGCAACATCCGTTGATCGAATATCAATTCGTCCGCCATCAATATCGCCATAGGTTTCACCATAGATATTGCTATTTTGGGCCATAAAACGTTCAGCTCGAATATACACATCACCAGACCGTTCTCCGCTCACATCAATGTATGAACGATTTGAAAGGGTAATTTGACCTAGTTTGGATACTGAGGAAACATCGAGATCATGTTCAGTAGGAATCACTTCACCTGTGGAAGCCACACTGGCAATATTGACTCTTCCAGAAAAGGCAAGCAGATTTCCACTATTTTTTATTTTTTGAATGGGTTTTCCATCGGCATCTAAAGACTCTTTGACATAAAATGTACCTTCTTGAATATCAATATCTCCGCCAATCACAGAAATGGTTTCACCATCAGGTACTTGAAGCCCACTGACTTGCGATACGTCTCCACCCTCAAAGGTAATTGGAGCAGGAGCGTCCTGCAGAAAACCAAATGCAGTGGGGGATGCAATAGAAAGGACGTCTCCTTGAAACGGCGTTGAATAAAACCGATCTTGTTCACCCATTCTTAGATAATCGGCTGTACTGACATGAAAAGAACCTGAAACATCAAGCGCAGCGTTTTTTCCAAAAATCACACCCGCAGGATTCAATAAATACAAATTCGCATAAGGAATGTTTGACCGAAGAACTCCGTCAATCCATGAAGATTGCCCGCCAGTAACTCGGCTAATGATATTTTTAATATAGTCTGGGCCTGTAAATGTAACGGATTCGTGAGATTCTACAGTTAAGCTTTGAAAGCTATGAAACAAATTTGCCCCACTTGCTTTACCGTAGTCTGATTTTACAGTATAATCAGGACCTTGGAGTGCTTTAGATATACCAAGGGTACCGTCCAATACCACTTCTGCTGAAATTGAAAGCACGCAAGATAAATTACAGATCAGACAAAGCATAACATGGAATAAAATGATCTGAAAATGCTTCATGGCATTGTCCTCCTTGAATATTTCAATATATAATAATTTTTTGAAAGAAAAAAACAATTAAGATTTTATTGATAACAGAAAAATAAAAAAGGGTAAATACAAAATTCAAAAACAATTTTTAATACATTTCCTGATTGTCTTGTATGATTATCATGGCGATCACATGAATCAAATGAATCACAGTTCAAGACAAAAAGGATTCCTTAATTATCATCATTTATTTTTTATTTTTTCGCATATAATGTAAGAATATTTTTACCATTTTCAAACTGATAGGTAACATTATCCATCAATTTTCGAACTAAAAAAACTCCTAATCCACCTATCTTTCGTTTCTCAATTTCAGCGGTAATATCTGGATCTTCAAGTGATAACATATTGAATGGAGTGCCAGAATCGGATATCTCGATAATTAACATGTCATCATCTCCAAGAAATAGGATCATAGTTACCAAGCCTAGGTTATCTTTATTATATGCATAGTTAAATATATTCACTAGACTTTCTTCAACAGCAAGACAAATTTCTCCTGTTCTTTTTGATGAGAATCCCAAGTCTCTTGTCTGAATCGTAATAGTATCTATGAATTGGGGCAGATTTTCTAATTGGGCTGTTTTTTGAATGGAAGTAAGTCGTTTCATAGATGATCACATTAAGAAATATGGTGTAATGCTTCTGGTACAGTTGGAAAAATTTTAAAAATACTTGAAAAACCAGATATTTCAAAAACATCTTTTACACCTTCCTGTGGCCCAACGAGTAAC
>PDZT01000495.1 GCA_002753105.1 Deltaproteobacteria bacterium YD0425bin50
CACTTTTTTATAACCTATTGAAATGACTTATTATACAAAAATAGCGATCGTCATTCCCGCGAAAGCGGGAATCCAGTAAAATCAAGCATTCTGGATTCCCACTTTCGTGGGAATGACAAAAAAATGCAAAACTATAGTATTTTTTGAACGTACTTTTTTAGGAGTTCCAATTCCTGATCAGGATGTTTAATTTCATCGTTCAATTTGGCAGCTAATACAGCTTGTAATAGTTCTCTAAATACAGGTCCGGGTTTGATGCCCATAGATTTGATATCTTCACCTTTGATGGAAACCGTATAGTATCTGAGTTTTGTATAAAATAAGGATATTGCTCTTTTTACCTTGATCCATCGACTTGATGCCATCATATAGAGGATATGTTCAGATTTAAAGCCGTTCAGCCGCTCATAAAGTTCATTATTTTTGACCGGAAAAAATTTTTCTAACCAGCATAGTGTTGCCTGTGACTTAATACGGCTTTTTCCTAATATATTCAAATACCTCGGAGGTAACCGTAATCGATCACATATTTCTTTGGTTGTTTGCGTATTGCAATTCCTGATTAACGCCATAAAATAGACGAGCCATTTTTCATAAGGCTCTTCCCAAAACAATAAATCATGCCATGTCAACACTTTTCGTATGGATTCAAATGTCTGAATCATGCGTTTTTCAGGAACTAAACTTGGATGAACGTTTTTTAAAAGATCATAATCAAACAAGCGCGTCAATATTGGAACTGGATTTTCTTCTTCTAAAATTAAACGCAATTCCGTAAACACGCGATTACCGCTTAACCGTTTTAAAAAATCCATTTTGACTGCATTTTCAATTAAACTGGATGTTAGTTTTCCAATAGAAAAACTAAACCGCTGTTCAAATCGTAAAGCTCGAAAAATTCGTGTAGGGTCTTCAACAAAACTTAAATTATGTAAAACGCGTAGGACTTTGTCTTTTAAATCGCGCTGAGCTGAAAAAAAATCAATTAACGTACCGAATTTGCATGAATTGATCTGGATGGCCAACGTATTGATAGTGAAATCACGCCTGAACAAATCGAATTTGATTGAACTCATTTCGACAATTGGCAAGGCCCCCGGGGATTGATAGTATTCCATTCGAGCTGAAGCCACATCAATTTTAAACTCATCAGGTAATATAATCACAGCAGTACAAAATTTTATATGCGTATGAACACGGGCATTAAATTTTTTTGCATATTCTTTGGCAAATTGAATTCCATTTCCTTCAACAACAATATCGATATCTTCGTTTGGACGATACAGGAGCAAATCTCGTACAAATCCACCGACCACATATACAGGATACCCAATATCATCACTGACTTGGCCAATTGACTGTAATAAATCAATAATACGTTTTGACAGGCGTTCTTTCATGATATTAACGATATTTTTAGTTCTTGCAAGAAGAGATTTGTTGATTGGATCTGGGAAATCGCCTTTATTATTAGATGAATTCTGAAATAATACATGTAATATATCTGTTCGTGTGATTACACCAACCACTTGATTATCTTTTACTACGGGCAAAATCCGTTGTTTTTGTTCAATAACAAATTTTTGAATTTCAGGAAGGTCTGCATTATAATCAATGGAATCTATATCTGTAGTCATGTAAGCGTTTACAGAAACCTGTCCTAAATTATGATGAAGTGCTTTTTCTAAGACTCTACGTGAAATGTAACCATGCACTACATGCTGGTTTTCTTCTGAAGTGAGTACCAACAGCGTATTCAAATTGTACTGAGTGAGTATTTTCGTTGCTTCTTTACATGTCAATTCAGGGTGTATGAAAATGACAGGAGAAGACATTAAATTATGAGCGAGTCGTTTTGGGATAATTTCCCGATATAAAATTTCAAGTAGTTCTTGTTCAATTTGTGTCAATGTTTTTTCTTTAATTGTTGCTGCAGCAGCATATGCATGTCCGCCACCTCCAAAATGTTTAAGTATATTAGACACATCCACTTCAGTTATCCGGCTTCGGCCAACCATATAGATTTTGTTACCCATACGGGCTAAGGCAATCAATGCATCGATATTTTCCATTTTAACCATTTTATGAACGAGCCATGCAAAGTCTTTGACATAATTAAACGTAGAAATAATGGTTATGACAATTTCAACGCCATTGATTTTGTGAACCATAGATGACTGAATCATATCATTTAAGATGGAAATTTGCTGCGGACTGATTTCCTGAGTAATCATATTGGAAATGGTATTGATATCAGCACCTTTGGATACAAGATACGCTGCAGCAGAAAAATCCTGTTCTGTAGTTGAGGAAAACGTAAACGAACCTGTATCTTCATAAATACCTAGACACATAATCGTAGCTTCATCTGAGGATATTGGGATTTTTTTTTCTTGTAAAATTTGAGTCAGTATTGTTATTGTGGCGCCAATAGGTTTATAAATATCAACAGTTGCATGGATATCATTTTCCATGGCTGGATGATGATCATAAATATGAATTTCAAGTTGTTTATTTTCGAGTAACGATGCTAATTTGCCGATACGATTTTTTTGTCGTGTATCAACAAGTACAATGCGTTTCACTTGAGACATGTCGATATTGCTGATATCAACACTATTAAACAAATACATCATTGAATTAATAAAAAAATTTCGTAATGTTTTTCCTTGCAGACCCGGTAGCACCACAATAGAATCAGTATAAAGTTTTTGAGCAGCGAGCATAGAAGCAACTGCATCAAAATCTGCATTAATATGACTGGTAATCAAAGTTAAGCCATTGATGTGCGAATTCTCATTTTCTTTAATGCTATTCATTCAATTTATTACCTTTTAGATTTGCTTATTGGTTCACCTTGAAAATGTTTTTATAGAAACAAGTGTTCTTTATGATAAATTCAACGACAGAACAAATATTTTTTTGACTTTTATATGTTTTTCAGTATAAAGAAAATAAAATATCATATCAATGCACATAATGAATACTAAATCATCATATCAATACATTTTTGGTCCTGTGCCATCACGTAGGTTAGGTTTTTCACTAGGAATTGATATTATTCCTCATAAAACCTGTACGTTGG
>PDZT01000496.1 GCA_002753105.1 Deltaproteobacteria bacterium YD0425bin50
AATTCAACAGTCCAGCTTTTTTCAAGTTAAGATTATTTTTTACCCTGACTTTGACGATTGATGGAATAAAGGGTTTCATCACATAGTCAACTGCACCTAGTTCTATACCTTTGCCATTGTCTTCACTCTCACTCATGGATGTCATAAACATAATTGGAATAGTAGAGGTATTCGGGGCTTTCTTTAATGTCTGGCAGACTTCGTAACCATCGATATCTGGCATGATAATATCTAAAAGAATCAGATCAGGTTGTTTGGTCTGGGCAAGTTCAATCGCAGTTGTCCCATTGGTTGCAACAAGAATACGATAATCAGCTTTAAACATATCCACAAGCATTTTGATGTTTATTGGCGTATCATCCACAATCAGCAGCGTAGATTTTTCTTCCTGAGTCGTTGAAATAACAGATGCGGTTAAGGGTTCTTTTGGCGTTGGTTTTGCGTTAGCAAACCATTTATCAAGTGAATGAATTATCCTGATCATTTCCTGATGAACTTGGTGAAGTAATGGTTCAGATGAATTTTTATCAGCCTGCTTGATCATCACTTCTAATTGTTGAGTGAGTAAAAATAAGTCTTGCGCTCCAATATTCCCGGATACGCCTTTGAAGGTATGTACCAACCGTTCTGCGGTTGTCCACTCCTGTTCGTCTAATGCCGCCTGAATCTGCTGAGGCACATCTCGATATTCAGCAAGAAATTCTTTCAGGATTTCAATATAAAGCAATCGATTTCCAGCCACATGTTTAAGCCCGGAATCAATATTAATTCCCTGAAGTGTTTCAGGAAATTCAATGTTTGTATTTTTATGGTCATTGTCTGATGGGTTAGCTTCAATAATCTCTGTTTTTCGTTCAATGGGTTTGATCCATTTAATTAATGTTCTATACAGCTCATTCGTATCAATTGGTTTGGATACATAATCATTCATGCCAGCTTCAATACACTTTTCTTTTTCACCAGTCATGGCATGAGCTGTGAGCGCAATAATCGGCAATTCCTTAAAATTTGGATTCTGTCGAATTTTACGGGTAACTTCATATCCATCCATGTCAGGCATTTGGATATCCATGAGAACCGCATCAAATGCACAATTGCTGTCACTTAGATTTAATATTGACAATGCCTCTTTTCCGTTTTGGGCAACATTCACAGATAATCCAATCAATTTCATTAATTCCACGGCAGTTAATTGATTGATTTTATTATCTTCTACCAGTAATATCTGTGCACCTTCAATCGGCTTGAATTCATCCATATCCAGTTCAGATACAAGAATCGGGTTAAATTCATAGGATGTTCGGTTTTCAGGTATATCGGTTTCCTGCATAGAAACATCGAATTTAGCTGTAAATGAAAATGTACTACCCTGCCCCTCTGTACTTGTAACGCTAATTTCACCACCCATCATTTCTACTAAAAATTTACTAATAGCAAGTCCTAATCCTGTACCTCCATATTTCCGTGTTACAGAGCCATCTCCCTGATAAAAAGAGGTAAACAGGTTTTTCATTTTTTCCTGAGATATGCCGATGCCCGTATCCTGTACTGAAAATCGTAGCATCACGAGCGTTGGCCTATCAATAAGAGTTGAATTTATTTTTTCAACACAAACCCGAATATACCCTTTTTCTGTAAATTTAATCGAATTATTGCATAAATTGATCAGGATTTGAGTGATACGCAGCGGATCCCCCACAAGTTGATTGGGAACATCAGGATTGATTTTAACACTGAGTTTTAACTCTTTTTCCTGTACGGCTATGCCAATGATATCCATTAAATGCTCAATAGTAGTGTCAATTCGAAATTCAAGCTGTTCTAAATTCAGTTTACCCGCTTCAATTTTTGAAAAGTCCAAAATATCATTAATAATACCAAGTAAGGCTTTTGCTGAAAAACTAATTTTGCTTAAAAAATTGCGCTGAGTTTCAGTTAACTGGCTTTTCAATATCAATGTGCTTAAACCAATAATCGCATTCATCGGCGTTCGGATTTCATGACTCATATTGGCAAGGAATTCAGCTTTCGCTTGATTGGCTTTTTCAAGTTTGATGATAAGGTCATTTAATTCAATGGTACGTTCTTTGACTTTCTCTTCCATCATTGAATATAATTTTGCATTTTCAATAGCAATTGCGGCTTGAGCTGATAATATTTTTAACACTTCTAAACGATCATTGGTAAACGCATCTGTAATCAGATTATTCTCGATATATACAATACCGATAAATTGCGATTTATGAAGAATCGGTATGCATATGATTGATTTGGGTTGTTTGTCGATGATGTATTGATCAGTAACAAACATTCCTTCTTTCACAGGATCCCGTAACACAACATTTTCGTTGGTCTTTGCAACATAATTGATAATTGATAAAGGTAATATAGTTAAATTATCAGAATCTAAACTGGTAATCGGAATCATTTGTAATTCTGATACAACTTTTTTTTGTTCTGATTTCCACTCTGCCTGTATGAATAATTCTCCATGATTTTCCAATAAGAGAAAGCAATTATGTCCGCCAATGTTTTCAATTGCCAAATGAATCAGCCGGTTAATGATTTGCGATAGAAGAATTTCCTCGGAAATTGTCCGACAGGATTTTAAAATCGTTTTAAAATCTAACTGTCTTGTATCTAAATTATCTGTAGTAATAGTGATTGGCTTTTGAAAGGTATGAATTGATTTATGATCAGCATATCCAGTAAACCTTTTGTCCATATTCATTAACAAATGAGGATATATTTCATGTAATTGCTTTACTTTGGCATTCGCTCCCCATAATTCATATTTATGAACAGCATTTTGTAAATATAATTTAGCAAAACTTTCTTTTTTTCGTAACAGAAAAAATTTAGCAAATAGTTCATTGGCAAGCGCTTCTTCTTGGATATACTCGTTTTCTATAGATAAGCTGATGGCTTTATCATAATACTCCATTGCCAATATATCCTTAGATAAAATATTTGCTTTTTCTGCTTCTACCAAATACCATTTATGTAAAAAATTCATGGGCGCATGTTTAGCCCATTTTTTTACTTTTTTTTGATTTTGAATGACAGTTAACAATAATTTCCGT
>PDZT01000497.1 GCA_002753105.1 Deltaproteobacteria bacterium YD0425bin50
AGGGTCTAAAGAAGTGATTTCTTCAGGATTTAATTCTTTAGGTGTAATCCGATCCAACTCCGCCTGAACCTCTGGTTCCTGTTCCGCAGGTTCAATGTAATACTCCATTTTATCTCGCAACGCAGAATCAGGATAGGTTGCCAGCCACATCCTGCCCAATGTATTCTGCACCATGTATTTTACAATCCAGTTGGGAGTGAAAAGCTGAGTGGCGGCGGGTATGTCTTCACTCTTGACTACGTTGCCGATAACCTGATCTTTTTTCTCAGAAATGTAAAACTGATATATCCAGCCGATAATTTCAACGTTCTTCCAACTGTCTTCATCAATGGTATTAACCAGATTTCGAATGGGGGAGTTGGAATGCAGCAGGTTATCTGGAAGCAGCAGCTCGGTTTCACTGTCGATTTCATCAAACAGAAAAGGCATGGCTTTGTGCAGAGCATTACATTGGGCGACAATTAAAAGCCGATACAATTCATTATCCTTGTTGCCTGCCAAGCGGAGTTCGATGACCTTGTCCTTTTTTAGACCCTCAAAATTCAAATCAGCAGCGTTTTCCAAGATTTCTGGAATATCTGAACCGCCTCGATTACTCAAAACACGACAACCATGATCTAAATAATCATGCAGTTCCATATATCTCAACGCCACAAAGCGGTTAAACCATGTATAAGCATAGGCTTCCATGACCTGCTGGAAACCTTCTCTTTTGACACGACTGACCAGCCGTTCCCGCAATTCGCCTTCCTTTTTGGAAAACACCCGACCGCCAATCAATGCCATATCCCCTTTTATTTCAAGGGATTCAATCTTTTTATCATCGAATATCCCATACAGGTTTGCCCGTTCTGTAACCGCCCGGATGAAATCCCTTCTGGCTTGGGGTGCGTATGCTTTGATTTTAGATGTGTTCATCGTATTCCTTTAGATTTCACCGCAAGATTTTCACCGCAAAGACGCAAAGGGCGCAAAGTTTTAAAGATTATTAACAATCCGTTTTATTCCATTTTTCAAAAGAATTACATTAAAATTAACTAGTAATCCCAATTTCAGTTTCGTTAATTTCAAATATGTCAACAATTGCGCTTCATGGATGGGTTCAATTTTATTGACAGCCTTCAATTCGATAATAACCAAATTTTTTACAACTATATCGAGACGATATCCACAATCTAAATTCATGCCTTTATAAATAACCGGTAACTTTTTTTGCCGCTCAAATTCAATTTTTCTAATAGATAATTCTTTACAAAAGCATTCTTCATAAGCTGATTCTAATAACCCCGGCCCCAAATGACGATGAACCTCTATTGCAGCGCCAATAATTTCATTTGATAGCTTATCTTCTTCAGTGTTCATTTTTTTCTTTGCGCCCTTCGCGTCTTTGCGGTGATTTTCATTTATTCGATTCTCACCCGGTTATTGTTTCTAATTGCTGAAATTAATTCGGCTTTTAGCCTTCCGATATAAATCTCAACATCATCTTCAGTATCCAAATAGGCTTTCTGCTTAAAATTCGCAGGCTTAATTGTTTTTACCTGCTTCTTTGGCTTATCAGGTGCAGGATCAGGCCTGAACATTTCTGCAATTTTTTCCAGCTTGTCTTCATATATTTCTTGAGCCTCTTTCACGCTGTAAGTGATATGGGGAATGCTATATTCAGCCTGAATTTTCTTTTTGATATCCTGCAAAGGCTTCAGCATCGCGTGTTTCACTTCATCTTTGGCGTTATTGTCTGCTAACAGAGTCGATATCCCTCCAATCTTTTCGTCGATCTCTTTAAGGGCTAATTCACATTGTTCTTGAATTAAGGCATCATTTACAGCCTGTACGCTCGATATTAAGGTATTTGCCTCTTTCAACAGGGTATAAGGGTTGGGAGCGTTTAAGATTTGGGTCATGCGCTGCAAGGCTTTGCTGGCATCTGGATTCTTGTCAAGCGCAGTCCTGTTGGGTTCAAACTTACTCATGGCATCTCGTAATTTATCCCAAGTCTGGCGCTGATTATTATAAAAATCCTTTAAATCATGGAGATCATCTGAAGCTTCTTCAAGATCGGTTTTATGATCATTAAAGGCTTTGATCAGTTCATAAGCGTCATGAATGGCAAGAACCTTAATGATGGTATTCAAACAGACATCAATTTCTTTTTTGCCCGGATACTTGCCGGTATCCGCTAAAGGTTTATAACTCTTAAGGGATTTTTCCCAATCACCCAATCCATCCCGTATATACTGGCTTAATTTGTCCTGTCCGTCAGGAGCAAGACTCCCAAACAATTCCTTGCCAAGGGCTTGGGCTTTTTTGATATCCGCTTCAGAAGGCATCTTTCTTTTGACAATCTTAATACTTTTCCATTGATGGGTCTTGGATAGGATTGCCGCTGCATCCTTGAGCTGAAGTTTAGCGGAATCCATCACCAGACTGATGGTACCTGTCATGAATAACTTTGCAACCAGCACAATCGTTTGAAATTCATTCCAGCCATAAGGTCTTTTGGCAAAATACTGAACCAGTTCACTCAGGATGACAGGCGGATTAGTCAGCAACCGTAAATCAATGTATCCTTTGACCTCCTTGATATCCTTGGGTTCATTATTTTCGAATTCAAACAGCATCTGTTGTTGAACAATATCGTTTGCCTTCAAGGTCTGTCTGATTTCTTCAATGGGGTCGTCATATACTTTGATGAGATATCCAAATTTATTGAAAATATTCTGAATCAGGTAATCAAAAGCATCTTCAATCGCTTTGGAAAAAGTCTGAGCCTTGATTTCAATGGATTTACCCAGAGTATAATAATCAGCGTCTATCAAAAGTTTTTCAATAAGCATCACCAACCTGTTACGCCGTTCACGGTTTTGTTCTGCCCTGTCTCTCAGGATAGTCTTTAAACTGGTTGAAGCAGAGGCATCACTCTTATCTTTAATATATTTCTGGGTTTGCAGATAAGTACGGATTTCCGTTACAAGATGGGGATCATCTGGTAATTTGACGATAATGGAATCCTCTTGATTGGCGCTATACATAATGCATTTGGCAGGGATGAACATGGAATAATCATCATGCAGCGG
>PDZT01000498.1 GCA_002753105.1 Deltaproteobacteria bacterium YD0425bin50
TAAGGGAATATGTTCAATATAAAAGTGATAGTATCATGGTACATTCTAAACAAGATAAAGATAAACTATTAAATAAAGGATATAAATGGAAAGTAAGAGCAGTTGATAATACTGGTAACAATACAGACTCTTCTGAAAAGATATTAAGAATAAATACTCATGAAGCTAATTTTTCTAACTCTGTTTTTTCACTTACTCTTTTAAATACCGGAGAGATAGATACCAATATTACTACTATTCATTATGACCAGATTCCCTTAAGTTTAAATATTTATACTCCAACTCCTATTTTTTATGGAATTGCTCCTGTTGGCACGAAAGTTACTTTAAAAATTGAAAAAGAGAATAATTTAAAAAGTGGGAGAGATTTAATTGTAAACGCAACAACAATCGCTAATGAATCTTCAAGATTTGGTATAAATATTACAGATAAACTTACTGATAAAGAATATTACATTAATCTATCAGCAGTAAATATTCAAGGAGATTATGTAGAGCTTCCTGAATTTAAGTTAAAGATAGGTAATACTTATCAAATCAATACATTAGGTGATTCAAGTAAGAATAATATTAAAACAGAAACAA
Organism: Deltaproteobacteria bacterium YD0425bin50; assembly: GCA_002753105.1. Classification (GTDB taxonomy): domain Bacteria; phylum Desulfobacterota; class Desulfobacteria; order Desulfobacterales; family YD0425bin50; genus YD0425bin50. The sequence goes on from PDZT01000498.1 coordinate 586, forward strand.
AGAATAATGTTAAATCAACATTAATTCCAACTCATATTCCAACCTCAACGGGTGCAGACTTGTACCCGTCTAAATTAAAAACTTGTTTTCTATTTTGGTGTTGGTAATCTTTCTATTGAGATCATAAATTATAAATTTACTAAAGAGTTTCTTATTGAATTATATATTGTATAATTTTATAATTTATTAATAATGTATAGTATAAATAAACTTTTTAAACAAATTATTTTAATTATTTTATTCTTTTTTTTATTCGTTCAATATTTTTTTTACCCATTAATTATTTTTGCTGAAGAAACAGCCCCGGCTTATGTAAGAAATATTTATATCTCAACAAGGGCCAGTTCGCTCGCTTACTTTGATAGGCCACGAAATATTGTAATTGATTCTTCCGATTATATTTACGTATCTGACACAAATACAAATTATATTTACAAACTTAGTTTAAATGGAGGTTTAATTACGAGTTGGGGTGGCACTGGTTCAGATAATGGTCAATTATCATACCCCCAAAGCCTTGCACTTGATTCTTACGGTAATATTTATGTCGCTGATTATAATAATAAACGAGTTCAGAAATTTGATTCTTCAGGAAATTTTTTAATTAAATGGGGATCTAGTGGTTCTAACAACGGTCAGTTTAATTCTCCTCAAGGGTTAACTGTTGACTCTTCTAATAACATCTATGTATCTGATCTTGGTAATAACAATATTCAGAAGTTTGATTCTTCAGGAAATTTTATAACCAAATGGGGCACTAGTGGATCAGGAAACGGTCAATTCAGTTGGCCGGTATCTGTTAGCGTTGATTCTTCGGGAAATATTTTAGTCATGGATTATGTAAACTCTCGTATCCAAAAATTTGATTCCAATGGTAATTTTATATCAAAGTTTGGAACTCCAGGTAGCGGTAATGGCCAATTTTATAGTGGTGGCAGCATTAGTAACGCCGGAATTGATTTTGATTCTCAAGGAAATATTTTTGTGGCGGAACCCTTTAACTATCGTATTCAAAAATTCGATTCCGCGGGTAACTTTTTAATGAAATTTGGTTCATATGGTGGAGGTAATGGTCAATTTCACAGTTCTTCTGGAGTTGCACTTAGTTCTTCTGGCAATATCTATGTTGCTGATGCTAACAATCAACGAATTCAAGTATTTGATTCATCCGGAAATTATCTTGATAAGTGGGGAATATACGAACCCGGTTCTGGAAATTCTCAATTTAGTTATCCTACTAATGTAGCTGTTGATTCCATGGGTAATGTATACGTAACAGACATGAACAATCAACGTATCCAAAAATTTGATTCATCTGGTAATTTTTTAACTAAATGGGGATCAAGCGGTTCGGGAAATAGCCAATTTAATTACCCATATGGTATAGCTATCGATTCCGTAAGTAATATTTATGTTGCTGATACCAATAACCGCCGAATTCAAAAATTTGATTCCTTGGGTAACTTTTTGCTTAAATGGGGAACTTCTGGCTCGGGAAACGGTCAGTTTAACACCGTTCAAGGTGTAGCAGTAGACTCTTTTGACAATGTTTACACTGCAGATGCATATAATTTCATCCAAAAATTCGACTCAACTGGTAACTTTTTGCTTAAATGGGGAACTTCTGGCTCGGGAAACGGTAAGTTTAATTGGGTTGAAAATATTTACATTGATTCAAATAATAACGTTTATGTTGTAGATGACAACGGTCTAATTCAGAAATTCGATACTACTGGTAACTTTATAAGTCAGTGGGGTGCTTTGGGAAGTAACCCCGGACAGTTAACTTGGCCTTTTGGAATAACTATTGGTTCTTCGGGGAATTTTTACATAACTGATTATCGTTACAATTCATTCCAAATATTTAGTCCATCTGGTATTTATCTTTCTCAATTTACAAGTATTGGTAATAACCCATCACAAATAAAAACACCAATGGGAATTACCAAAGGCCCTTTGGGAAACATATATGTTGTTGATAGAGGAAAGCATTGGATTCAAATATACGGTTCTTCCGTAGCGCCTACTGCTTCAATTTCTATTCCTGAAAAAACCAATGCATTGAATATAACATTAAATATTAGCGTAACTGACACCCTTGATGACGCAACTCATCTTCAAATGGAGATTTCAAATAACTCAGATTTCAGTGATAGTTCTTGGGAATCATATCAAACAACTAAGAATTGGACACTTAATACAGGAGATGGATCAAAGACAATATATGCTAGATTTAGGAATAGAAATGGTAATATATCTAGTTATTCATATAATGTAACATTAGATCAAACATTACCTCTTAATTCTTTTATAGACTCAAAAGGTAACTCTCATACCTTTAAGATAGATGTATCCTCAGATAATATCTATACAGATCAAGAGTTACCATCATTTAAATTTAATGTTTCATCTGACAATACAACAGGAGTAGATAAGTATCAAGTAATCCTTAATGGTCAAGTATATATAGATAACATTA
>PDZT01000499.1 GCA_002753105.1 Deltaproteobacteria bacterium YD0425bin50
AGCCGTGTTTAAGTAAATAGGATATATACCCAATATGGTCAGGCAACTCTTTTTTTAAAACTTTAATAGAGACTTGTCCTTTGGTTTTCAAATACTCAATAATGATAGAGCGTTGTTGATAATAGCGATCTTCTGGGATATCGCTTCGTATTAACGTTACCATCATTTCATGTAAAGGCTTAGTCCGCTCATTCTGGACAAGTGTTTTTTTCTCAAGATATCCTTTTTGAATCATAGATGTTAATTTTGCCTGATCAATTTTGTTTATACCATGACTCGCTTGAGAGAATTGCATCAGTATGTCACGCTCATGCTGTTGAATTGAATCGTTAAGACATGTTGCCTGTCCTTTATCTGTGATGTGCAAAACTGTTTTTTCCTTTTTATTGATACCTGAAGGAAGCGCATCTCTAAACACCTCACCGATGGGATATTTATAATATTGCGATATCCATTTTATAAAAGGAATTAAGGATGCTGGACATAACGGGACATCGTCTAAAATTTCATCAATAAACTTGATAGTGCTGTAGTCTGGATTGACTGAAGAAATATCAATAATATAGGCAGTTACATGTCGTTGTCTAAAAGAAACCCACACGCGTTTTCCGGGCAGAATATGTGGAATGAGGTGATGGGGGACCTGATAAGTAAATGTTTGATGAAAAGGCAGTGGAACGGCAACTTCAATATAGAATGCATGGTCATTCATGGATTAAAAGATAGTGATAGAACAATCGTTACACGTTTTATAAAGGAATATCCAAAAGTTTAGCAATTTCATTTAAGGCTTCTATGGCTTTAACAAAATCCAATTGATTGATATTGTTTTCAAGTTTTTTTGCTGCTGCACTAAATCGGGCATCTGGCAAATAGGCTTTGATTGTATTTAAAAGGTCAATTGCATCTAAGTCATTGTCTTTTAATAATTGAGCAAGTTCTATAATAAGTACAGGAAGTTTTGAAGTGTCTGTAGGTTGCTGGGTGGATTTAGGTTTGTTTGCCCGGTAAATTTGCACAATGCTTCTTGCAGAAGCAAGAAGTTGCGTTAATGCGGAACTAAATAATTCAATTTTTTCATTAAATTCGCCATGTTCATGTTGTTTAATGACGTATTCTAATTTGATACAGGCTGCATGAAGGTTATCCGCAGAAAAATTTCCAGATATTCCTTTAATTGAATGAACGATTTGGCCTGCCAAAGTCAGATTACCACTTTCATAGGCTTTTTGAATATGTTGAGCTGCATCCGGGTAATCTTTAGCAAATTCTTCCAAAATTTTAAGCAAGAGGTCTTTATTGCCTCGAAGACGTCCTAATGCAGATTTTATATCAATACCCGGAAGGTTATCGGGTAAATTATTTTCATCCATATTGGGTTTTACATTACTATAATGATCCATTCTCATATCATTAAACGATTTCTTTTCAGGATTATTGGATTCTGTTGTTTGATTTGGTGGTGTATGTTTTGTTGGATAATAAACTAACTTGCGCTTGGGTGATATCCATTCGGCCAATTTAATAAAGAGTTTTTCGGTATCCATCGGTTTGGTAACATAATCATTCATCCCTGCATCGATGCATCGATCTCGGTCTCCTTCCATAGTATGAGCAGTCATTGCGATAATTGGTAAAAAATGATACTTTTCATTTTTACGGATATGACGAGTGGCTTCCAATCCATCCATTTCTGGCATTTGCACATCCATCAGGACAAGATCATATTCAGCATTTTCAATTGCTTTAATCGCTTTTTTACCATTATCTGCTAAATCAACAATTATACCCGCACTTTCTAATATCTCCATAGCGACTTGCTGATTAATAAAATTATCTTCAACAAGAAGGATTCGAGCGCCTTTTACTTTTTCCATGGCAGATAATTCCTTTTCTGATATCGTGATATCATACTCTTTTTCTTTAATTTTATGATGAATTGCCTCCATAATGGTATCAAATAACAAGGATTGATTCACTGGCTTGGTTAAAAACGCATTGATATTCGCTTTATCAGCATATTGCATGGCTTCATCTCTTAAAAATGTTGACACCATGACAATAACAGGAAGGGTTTGTAAATGAAGATCATTACGAATCTTCATGATTGTGTTGAATCCTTCCATATGATGTTGCAATTGCCAGTCAATCATCACAAGGCCAAAATCATTCGATTCTTGTTTTAGTACGTCTAAACCTTCTTCGCCGGATGCAGCAAGAGTGGTTACAATTCCAAAAGGTGAAATCATATCCCGAATCACCTCTCGTGTGGTCTGGTTATCATCAATCACTAATGCTTTGAGTCCTTTTAATTCTGTAGAAGATATTTCTTTCTTTTTGATCTTGTCTTCTATCATATCAAAGTTCGCAGTAAAAATAAACGTACTTCCAACTCCGGTCTGGCTTTCAATCCATATCCGACCATTCATCATTTCTACCAAACGTTTACTAATAGTCAAGCCTAATCCTGTGCCGCCATATTTACGAGTGGTAGAACCATCGGCCTGTGCAAAGGATTCAAACAGTTTGGAAACTTTATCCTGTTCAATGCCGATGCCTGTATCTTTAACTTCAAAACGCAGGGACACTATTTTTTCGTGTTTCTCCAGCAATTTTACTTTCATAACAATTTCACCAGTATCGGTAAATTTAATTGCATTGCTGGTTAAGTTGATGAGTATTTGACCTAAACGCAGTGGATCACCCATCAGCGAACATGGAACATCTTCTTCAATCAAAATGATATATTCAAGCATCTTTTCAGATAGACGATTACCAAAAATACTCGATAGGTTTTCGATAATATCATAGAGCTGAAATTCAATTTTTTCCAAGTTCAGTTTTCCAGCTTCAATTTTTGAAAAGTCGAGGATATCGTTAATAATACCTAACAACAGTTGGGAGGATGTTTTGATTTTGAGCAGATAATCTTTAATTTTTGGGGTTAGTTGAGATGTTTTGAGCGCCAGATGAGTCAGTCCCATAATGGCATTCATCGGAGTGCGAATTTCGTGGCTCATATTCGCTAAAAATTCACTTTTTGAATTAAAATATCTATTG
>PDZT01000500.1 GCA_002753105.1 Deltaproteobacteria bacterium YD0425bin50
GACAACTTGGTACTTCATTTTTGTATTTCAGATAATTCTGAATCACTTTGCAGTATGCAAGACGAAACCGCGAATGTTTTATTGGAGATAATTTTTCAAGCTCAACCGTAGTAATAATACCATCTGCTTCAATATCATTCAGGAGACTTGGCCATGTTGATTTTCTTGTCGTATATTCTTTATACTCATAAGGCGGGCCTTCACTTGCGGGAAGTCTTCCAAACGTGATTGCAACTGGGAGTTTCGGCAAAAAATAATCCACATACGCTCGTTCTACATGAAGGGTTCCTTCAGGAATATGAAACGTTGCATAGTCCCAATCGCGAAATACTCCTTCAAATTTGCTGTACCCCCAAAATTTATAATAACTTAATCTGCCATGAAATACTAAGTCATCATTAATATCTGCCCGCATATTCAAACGGAATCGATTTGACCACAATTCATGTAACGTACCATGTCCCTGGGTTCCATTTACTTCGTTATCATAATCCAGATCATCCATTCTTGTTCTGAGTTCTCCGGAAAAATTGATTCTATCCAAAATACCTTTTCTTTCAGTAACATCTAATCGTTTTGATAATTCATCTAATTCCTGACGAATCGATTGACAGTCATTATTTTGTCCTATTTTTTTATCAGCAAGTTTTTGTTCGAGTTCTAGTATTCTTTTCTTCAATAAATTGTGCTCGTTCATCATATCTGCAACTGATGTAGTCGAATTCGTTTCTTCGCAATACCCTGCAGAAATGATTAGGATATTCACTAAAAATATACAAACTTGTAACCCATTTTTTTTCATATCAACTCTTCCTCCTTCACTTCCAAATTATCGAAGACCTGCAGCTATAGGACGATCTGAATCCGCAGCATGATCAATTAAATATTTTTTGATGGCATTAATATCTGAAAGTTCAATTAAAGCGCTAATGTCTTTTTTTCGTTTGTGTTTATCCTGCTGAAAAAAACGTTCCCATTGGCTAGAGGCATATTTTACAGGTGCAAAAACCGGTGCTTCTCCGCCATTTTTGTGACAGCTTCCACATTTTTCCACAAATAATGATTCGCCATCCAATGAGTATAACATGGAAGATACTGTAAAGATACCTATGATAAATAGGGTCAATATGAAAAAAATTCTTATAAGCATTTACCCTCCTTGAAAAATTTAGGTATTATTACCATGCTGGGCCTTGATCTTCGTTTCGGCCACAATGTAGGGGCGATGCTTGTCATCGCCCTTTTGGAGAGCGAACACAAGGTTCACCCCTACAATTCTGTCACGGCAACGAATAATGTCTTACTTTTTTGTCTTGAACTGTGATTTATTTGATTCATGTGATCGCTATAGACTTTCAGATAAATAATTTCACTGCGTTATCGGTCGGAGATATACTAAAATGTATTATCTCCTCCCTCTAGCCTTGCGAAATGAATTATCTGAAAGTCTATATGATTATCATAGTTAATCACACAAATCAGACGAATCACAGTTCAAGACAATACGGAAATTTATTTAATTTCCATCCCTTAGGGTTTTGTAGTAAATCAATCTTGAGAAAAAAAGCAAGCCCATTTTCATGTGTTTAATCTTTCTCTTACGATTAAGAACAAAAAACGGTATGTTATTTAAAATCGTACATAACACACAACATAGTAATTTTTTAACACCATATCACTTTTCCTTTGGTTACCGTAAATATACATTGGATTAAAATAGTCATAATCCATCCACAGACTACCTATCCGAAGAAACATATACCGATCAGAAATGGGTTGAACATAATAGATCTCAACAGCATCGCCATTGACATCAAATTTATGCCGAATATCTCTGTCCCCGGAAGAGGCTAATCCTGTCCAGTATTTTGAGCCATGATTATATTCAATTCCTAATTCTGGATTTTTAAGTATGGGTATAGGTAAGGCATAATTGAAGCCAGCATAAACACAATACGCATTCCGATCTTTTCCTAATGTACCAGAGTTGCGATCGCCGTAAAACCCAACTTCATTATAGTAAAATGAACCAAAATCTGTATTTATATTTAATACTGAACCATCTGGATCCGCAGTAAAATGAAAAAAAGAAATCGATGCAAATAAACTCAAGCCTGTTTGTTTTATTTTATTCACTTGTACATGTAAGGTACATATATGCATATCTCCAGCGCTATCTGGATTATTCACTACATCCAGAGGAGGTGTATCTCCCATCGGTACTTTATTAATGATTGAAGAATAACTTAGCCAAAAAAGAGAATTACTGATTTGAGGTAATTCAGATTCAAATGCAATTGCCAACAAGCGTGTGTCATCTAAATTGAGTTCATTTTTATATTTTAAATAATTCTGACCTGATTTACAGTATGCTAGACGGAACCGAGTATTTTTTAATGGAGATATCTTATTAAGATCAATTGTTGTAATAATACCATCAACTTCAATATCATTCATTAAACTTGGCCATGTTGATTTTCTGGTTGTATATTCTTTTAACTCATAAGGAGGACCTTCACTACCTGGAAGCCTGCCAAAAGTAATTGCAATTGGAAGTTTAGGTAAAAAATAATCCACGTAAACGCGTTCTACATGAAGCGTTCCTTCAGGAATATGATATTTAGCATAGTCCCAATCCCGAAAAGTCCCTTCAAATTTGCTGTAACCCCAGAATTTATAATAACTCAATCGGCCATGAAGTACCAAGTTGTCGTTGATATCTGCCCGAATATTTAAACGGAATCGATTTGACCATAATTCATGGAGTGTCCCATGTCCTTTCTTGCCATTGACTTCTTTATCATAGTCAAGATCATCCATTCGTGTTCTGAGTTCCCCAGAAAAATTAATTCTATCTAAGATTCCTTTTCGTTCAGTTACATCTAATCGTCTGGATAATTCATCTAATTCCTGACGAACCGATTCACAATCATCAGCGGCTTCATTCTTTTTATCAGAAAGTTTTTGTTCAAGTTCCTGTATTTTTTTCTTCAATAACTTGTGCTCATTAATCATATCTGTAAGTGATGTAGTTGAATTTGATTCTTCACAAT
>PDZT01000501.1 GCA_002753105.1 Deltaproteobacteria bacterium YD0425bin50
TTCTTTTCTTGAAAAATCAATACAGCCTTTGGCATTTAGCGCTTTTACAATCCCTCCTTTGGAGATTTCATCACGAAATAGCTGGAACTCAGATTGTTGGGCTAAATCGGTTAATTCTTTTAGCTCAAGACCAAAACGGGTATCTGGACAATCAAGACCAAAACGATCCATCGCTTCGTCATAAGTCAGTTGTGGAAATGGCCGAGATAATTTCATGTTATGAACAGCATCAAATACTTCACAAATGATGCCTTCAGCAACATTCATCACATCTTCTTCACCTACAAAAGACATTTCCAAATCGATTTGGGTGAATTCAGGCTGGCGATCTGCCCGTAAATCTTCATCCCGGAAACACCGAACAATCTGATAATACTTATCAAAACCACTGACCATCAAGAGTTGTTTAAATAATTGAGGCGATTGGGGTAACGCATAAAATAATCCCTGATTTACCCGGCTTGGAACAAGATAATCTCTTGCGCCTTCTGGTGTACTTTTGGTTAAAAAAGGCGTTTCAATATCTAAAAAACCTATATTATTTAAGTAAGTACGAACGGCTTGTGCAGCTTTATGACGGATGATTAAATTTTTTTGTAATTGAGGACGTCTAAGATCAATATGTCTATGCGTCAATCGAATATTTTCAGACACATCAATATGATCTTCCACAAGAAATGGTGGTGTTGCCGAGATGTTTAAAATTGCTAATTCTGAAACTATCACTTCAATTTGCCCAGTCTTTAATTCAGGATTGGCCATACCTTCAGGCCGAAGTTCAACAATACCTTTAATTCCGATCACGTATTCACTACGAAGTTGATGCGCTTTTGCATGGGCTTCTTTTTCTTTTTCTGGATTAAATACGACTTGTGTAATACCTTCCCGATCCCGTAAATCAATAAAAATAACGCCGCCATGATCTCGCCGCCGTTGAACCCATCCCATTAAAATGATTTCAGCACCTTCATCTTTGACACCAAGTTGTGCACAGTGGTGTGTTCTTCTCATTGTTCCAAGTATATCTGCCAACGCACATACTCCTTATTTTTAGGTTAGTTAATTGAATATTGTATTAATTTTTATATTAAATTTATTTTAAATCAAGTTGGACAAGAAATAAAGAATAAAATCAGCGATTTCATTTTTTCATTTGATTTTCTTGCTCTCAAAAAATATATTTAACTTAACTTAGTTGATTTTCAACAATTAATTCATTATGTCAAATTTAGAATAAACGAATCAATTATTAAGCAGTTCAACAAAACATTCAAAGGAGGAGATAATGAAAAAAACAAACAAACAAGGATTATTGTTAATCTTCATCATTCAGTTTTTTATTTTGTCGAGTATATCTGCTGAGGAGCTTAGAATTTTATGTTGGGAAGGATATGCTGCTCCTGAATATACTCAGGAATTTGAGAAACTCATAAAAGAAAAATATAAAATCGATTTAAAGGTTTCTGTAAAAAACGTATCTGACCCACAGGAATTTTTTGATGGAATCAGAACCAAAAAAGTTGATATTATAAGTCCTGCTCAAAATATTCCAAAATCGTCACGATGGCGTTTTATTGAAACGAATTTGGTTCTCCCCATCAATTTAGATAATCTCCCGAATTATAAAGATATTATTCCGGCTTTACAAAAAGCTGAATATATAAGCAAAGATGGTAATGTGTATGGAGTACCTTATATATACGGTCCATATGGTCTGGCTTATAATACGAACATAGTAAAAGAAGAACCCAAAAGCTGGAATATATTTTGGGACCCACAGTATGCGGGTAAATATTCTTTAAGTTCTGATTATCATGAAGCAAACATATATATCACTGCTCTTGCAATGGGATTAAAAAAAGATGAAATATTTAGTTATAACAAATTGAATACCCCTGACTTTAAGAATAAGCTGAATATCCTTGGTAAGAATGTAAAGTCTTTCTGGATAGGTGTTGATAAAGCGGATGATCTTCAAGGATTAGCGATTGCTACTGCATGGGGATTTGCATTTCCTGAACTTAAGAAAAGAGGTGAAGTATGGAAAATGGCGCAACCTCAGGAAGGTGCAACGGGATGGGTTGATAATTTTATGATAGGTTATTCATTAAAAGATAACACCCAAATGAAACGCATCGCGGAAGAATGGTTAAATTTTGCAATAAGTCCAGAAATTCAACTCAAAGCTGCTAGAAATCTTTCCTGTTTCCCTGTAAATCTTACAGTTAAGGATAAAGTTTCTGCAGAAGAAGCCAAGGAACTTCATCTTGATAATCCTAATTATTTTAAAGATAATTTAATATTGTGGGAAGTATTGGGCGAAAGAGATCAAAACGGTTTTAAAAATATGTGGGAAAACGCAAAAAAATAAAAATGATGTCAAAAAGAGGGTTAACGCATGAAGGGCCAAAGCCCTCTTTTCGATTATTGAATTAAGGTAAAGTTATTTATTATGAAACAAAGTATATTAGTTAAAATAATCGTTGTAGCTTGCGGAATCCTATTCATTTTTTTATTTCTGGGAAGCTTAATACTGATCAAATTGGAAATAAACAAAGGGAAAGCATTCGCTTTAGAATACCAAGAAAATATTGGTAAAATAATTAAAGACCGTGAGAATGAAGAGAAGTCTTTGTTAGAAAAAAATATAAAACTACATTCCACAATCCTGAGTCAAACAATCTCGTATGATTTATATAATGTCAGGCCTAAAGACCTACAGCAACGGTTATCTTCATACATGGAATATGCTGAAATAAGCGCAATTCAAGTTGTTAATGAATCTAATGAAAACTTTGCTGCATCATGGAGAAATCCAGAGATTATCTTGGGAGATGCGATTCCTAATACCATAAAATTAGATGAAATGCTTGTTATAGATGCGGATTCAATAGTTGAAAATCAGAAGGTCGGATTATTACGGATTTATTATACTCAATCTATAATACAAAATAAAATCGAGTTACTTAAAAAAAATGCTGACAATGATACATCTACTTTTTTAGCTAATTATCGTAAAAAATTGATCATAAATATAACGAATCAATTAACC
>PDZT01000502.1 GCA_002753105.1 Deltaproteobacteria bacterium YD0425bin50
TGTGGCTTGATCAGTGATACTGATATGGTCTTGCTGTTGAATTATTGAAGCAGCTTGCAGAAACTGTTGAACACTGTCTTCATATTTTTCTAAATGAAAAAGAATAACCCCGTTTTCCATGTAATAAAGCAAGCGGTCTTTTGAAAAAATCGTGTCTGTTTTTGATAATAGATCAGCGGCTTGCGTTAGATTGCCATCATAAAATGCCTTTCGTGCATCATGTAATTGTGATGCACATCCAGAACATATACACCACAAGCATACTGCAAGAATGCTAAAAATTATCGTTGATGGCTTATGTGAATCATCGATGGCTAATTTGCAAATAAACAAGCCTTTTTCTCCTACCAACCGATAAATGGTTTTGAGGCTTCCCGGATCACTTCCACACTATCTGCCCACTCAATAATACTTGATTCAATGTCTGTTAATTCAAGATTTAGACTATAATATTTAAGCTCTTTTTTCTTCAAACGGAACTGTTTCGGCTCGTCTTTTTCAATAGAATAAAGATTCCCGGTAAGCATGAATTTCGCACCGATTTGGCGTGCTTTTGCAATTCGGGTTTCATTAGACACCATACCACTGTTATGCTGATAATCTAATTCATTCATAATATTATTGCGTTGAGTTTCATTGACAAACCGAACTTTTCCTGAATTGATCAGGTCTTTTCGAATATCATCTGTTATTGCATTGGTACTAATATGTTCAGATGTCCGATTGGTAACGCCATAAACAATCACCACAGGCCTATCAGTAGAATAACCTAAAGGGGGTTTTGATAAAAGTGAGGCTACCAGTTTCGCTACAATTATTTTTTTATCTGAAAAATCATACCCTGCATCATAATGAAGCTCTTCGGTTGGGCTTATATTTCGGGTTGTAGCTGAACATGCAGCCAGCAAACCGCATAAAATACATAGAACAAACGCAATATCTATTCGTTTAGACAAGATGCTCATACTTCTCCTTCTCCTTATATCAATAATAAGTGAACCTCGCCTCAAGTGTAAGCGAGGTATAACTTTGTGACTTTGTGTAACTTTGTACCTGAGTAGAATACAATTTACCAATTTTCGGAAAGAAGTTCAAAATAGCCTTTGGGTTTTACACAGGAAGGGCATGTCTCAGGCGCTTGATTACCTGTATGAATATAACCACAGTTACGGCACTTCCATACTCCCTCATGATCTTTTTGGAACACTTTGTTATTCTTAATGTTGTTGGCAAGGTCTCGATATTGTTTTTCATGTTGTTTTTCAGATATTGAAATCGCTTCCCAGCTTTTTGCGGCACGGAATAAGCCCTCATCTTTAGCAATCTGCGCAAATTTAGGGTAGAGTTCTGTGTGTTCAAAACGCTCTCCATCTGCTGCCGCAATCAGGTTTGCGTATGTATCTTTAATCACGATCGTTGGAAATGTCGCAGTAACTTCAAGTTCTCCATCATTAAAAAACTTCGCAAATCGCAACGCATGTTCACATTCTTGATTCGCGGTTTCTTCAAAAATCTGAGCAATTTGCATATACCCTTCATCTTTTGCACGTCTTGAAAAATAGGTATAACGATTGCGTGCTTGAGATTCACCCGCAAATGAAATCAAGAGGTTTTTGGCTGTTTGGCTTTCTCGGAATTTACCCATACACGCTCCTTAATTTTCAATAATTTCAATAGCTTGAGCACCGCATTCTTCTGCAGCTTGTTTGACTAATGCCCTGTATTCTTTTGGAATGACATCAAATTTAACTATGGATCGTAATTCATCTTCATCGTATTGAAATACATCGGGACAAAGATGGTTGCAGTTTCGATCACCCATACAATTTTTGGTTACAATTACTTTCATCTGATACTCCTTTATGTTTTAAGTTTTATTCGTTAACGGTTTGATACAATAGATTTAAAAAATATCTCAAAATGGAACACTTGTGTCAAGCCATAAATCTTAATTTTTATTTAGTCAGGATCAATACCCCATCTACGATATGTTTTTGGGGATAATGTGTAAGTATATAATTTGATAGAATCTGATGACGTATTTCAGATGAAACGCCGTCCACAGCATCATAATGTTGACCACTGCGATAAATAACCAGATTGACATTATGGCGCTTCAAATCCTCAATAACTTTATATTGAAGTGCTGGGGTACTCGCATATATTCCATGAAAAAAGGGGCTGGCGCTGAGTCTGTCGGCAAAAAAGAGATAGGCGGCTTGAGATGAAAAATCAAATATGCGCATTTCTGAGGATGTCTTTTGATGTATAAATGAAACCATGGCAGCGATATGTTTATACTGGCATTGAGGGATTTGGACATCCCCTAAACCATTAAGCGTTTGGCCAGAAACATAGGGTCCACAATCAACATCTTGGGTTTTTTTGTGATAATTTTCTGCTGAAATTGGACGAGAGCAAGTAAATACAATCCATGCAACTAAAAAGAGTGTGGCAGTTGAAGTAATAAATTTATTTTGTTTATCACGGTTTTCGTAACTTGCTTTAAAATCAGTGATGACGAGTGTCAAAAGCGAGTCAAGAACAAAAAATAATATCAAAATCCGGAATATATCGGCGTAGAATAAATGCCCTACTTCTGAACGACCTAATGCGCTGCGATAGTAAACAGCGCCGAGCAAAAATAAAAATAATAGCCCCCTATCTGTTTGTGTTTGTAATAATTTTCCTGAAAGCCACCGGAAAACAAGGTAAACTTCAGTAACAAGTAAAATGATCATTGGAATATACCATCGGCCATGTTTTCCCATGCAGAATTCGTAAAAACCCTTGATCCAGCCCTTTTGCTTTATTGGATAAAAAGCATATCTAAGATTAGGATACGCCAGTCCCCATGTTTCGAGTTGAGTGCTAAGCTGTATCCGAACATTATCGAAAAATGCTTGCAGGCCCCCATGTATAAAAAAATAGCAGGCAAAACAAGCGAATCCTAATAGTGCCCCAGCGATAAATATGACAAGTGATAGGATATTGGCTCGAAACATTCCAGATGTGCTCAATATAATTTTAATCAAAAAAAAAAAAAAAATA
>PDZT01000503.1 GCA_002753105.1 Deltaproteobacteria bacterium YD0425bin50
ATGCGGTTACAGACTTACAAATATTGGACCAGGGGGCGGTACAGAGGAATGTTATTTTGCGTGTAATGGAAGTGAGCCAGATACCTGGGAACCTTGTGACTGCGATGAAGATGCTTGTGTTGTTGAATGCTTAGACAATATGACTCCAGGTGATACTCACAATGAACAGATTTGGGAATGCGATGGGTGCCATCAACTATTTATGTGTGAATGTGATTTAGAAATAACACCAACCGTGACTGTAACAGCATCAGTAACATGGACAATAACGATGACACCAACCGGTACAATAACACCAACCATAACTAATACAGCAACTATTACTCCGACTCGAACTGCAACCATTACACCAACACGGACCGTAACAATTACCCCGACTCGAACCGTAACTATTACTCCGACTCGAACTGCAACCATTACACCCACAAGAACTGCAACTATTACTCCAACGGGCACAGCAACGATTACACCAACAGGAACGACAATAGTTACACCAACAGTAACGGGGACAATAACAGTAACCCCAACACTTCCTGGTACAGCACTGATATCTGATAAGGCAGACAGAGTGATTGGCGGTGTGTTCTTAGTTTTGATAGGTGGAACAATTTACTACTTGGGATTACACGAACAGCTTGGCAAGTTATTCTGGAATGCTGGCGGAGAAAAAGTTGTAACAACATTAAGCAAATCATATGAAAAACAGCATGTAAAATATATGCGTTCTGATTTCGAGAAGAAAATTAAAAAGAAAGTCCGCTAGGCCTAAAGTCCCAATAATATTCCTATACTCGTAGCATTAATATCATTACTAACTCGAAGATATCTGACGGCAGGTAACAAATATGTTGACATCATCCTCCAATCTTGTAATTATAGTTATTATTAAACACCATATTAATGGTTAAGAATAAACGTGGGCTTACAGTTGTTTTGATGTTTTTGACTTTTGGATTAGCCATAGGTGCTATTTTCATAGGTGATTATCTGTATAAACAATCAACAAAACCTACTGATACAGAAGCTCTAGGAGACTGTCCAATTGGATGGACAGATGCTGTCGTCGGCGGGATTCTCTATTGTTATAAAGGCACAACGACAGGAGGTGGTGGTGTTGCTTGTAATATCACACACAGTATGGGCCATGCTCCATGCTTAGTAGTTATTAAAAATTCCACAGAACCTGATTTTGTCTCAAAGCATTATTGTACGGAAGATATCATAAATGCAGATGGATATCCTGCAGGGTGTAATTGCCCTAGCGGTGCTGGTAGCGAATTCTGCAGCAGTAGATCTCCAAATCCCGAAAATTTTGATGTGCCTGCAAATGATTTCGGTGCCGAGGTTTGTTTAACATTTAGTAAAAGCGAGTGCGGTTTTCAACAAATTGATTATTCGGTAGGTGGAATATGTCTTTTATCAGGTGGAATATATGATAAAAACGAATGTGTTGATGCTACATCAACCCCTACCCCCACCGCTACGCCGACTGTTGTTATAACCACTCCACCCGTTGTTACTTCACCAGTTGTTGTAACGCCGATAATTGCAGAGTGTGAGAGTATGCAGGTCACCTCCCAAGGTAGCGGGATTGATATTAGATACTATGCGGTTGTTCACGTAAATGATCCCCTACAACAACTGTTAAGGGTTGATTTTAATGCAATAGCAGATAGCGATACAAGATGTTCTATATCAAACTGGTATAACTTTGGCAGAGTAACCGGTAATCCTGTTGACGGTAATTATACTGTATCCGTAAATGGATCAAGTATTCCCGGTTATGGTACTACTGGGTTATTAGAATTTCATGCTGTGTTAGTTGCTACGACTGATAGAGATTCCATATTCTGTAGTGGAAATCGTGGGGATAGTGGTTTTGGATGTCCAGGAATTCCTGCATGCCGTAATTCACAAAACGTGATAATTTGTAATTATCAGATTACGCTTGCAACACCCACGGTATCAGTTCCAGTAACAACAACTGTACCTGTAACAACGACCATACCTGTTACGACAACTGTAGTCGTTACAACGTCTGTTGCTGTTACCACGACTATTCCATTAACAACCGTACCTGTAACTACAAGTGCAGTTACGCTCACCCCGACATTACCTGGCACGGCTATCATTTCAGATAAAGCAGATAGATTAATAGGAGGTGTGTTATTAGTCCTAATAGGTGGAACAATCTACTACTTAGGTTTACATGAACAGCTAGGCAAGTTATTCTGGAATGCTGGCGGAGATAAAGTTATTCCAAAGATAAATAAATCATATAAGAAACAAAGTACGAAATATATTCGTTCGGATTTTGAAAAGAAAATCGAGAAGAAAATCCGTTAAGCAGAAAGATTAATAATTATACGGGTATTCCCAAATACCAGATAGTATTTTCTTGAAATTATCCATATCGTTATATACATGCATCCGTGATAAAGCTAACCGCGCATTGCCCTTGTGGTCAATCGATTTCCCGCATGTAACTGCGATTAAGTATCCGGATGTGCGTACATTACCAATGACAGTTCCGTTATACCCACATCCGGGATAGGAAAACGAATAAATAGGTTGCTTTGTTATGCTTTGAAGGCGGAGCTTACTGTTGTATATTTCGTTCCATAATGCCCCTGGATCGGTTTCTTTTGTTAGATCGATATGATTCGCACTATGTGAATCAATGATCATTCCAGCATCTGCCATTTCCTTTAATTGGGTTGAATTTATCGCCAGTCTGTTAGAAGCGATATAAAAAACGCCAACAAAACCATATTTTTTTAAAAGCGGAAATGCATATTTATAATTGTTGTAGTTTCCATCATCAAAAGTGAGCATGACTGATTTTTGTGTAGGATTTTGAGCTGTACCAAGCTGATCGTAAAACTGTTTTGGTGTAAGCGTTCTATATCCCTTTATCGACAAATACATGAGTTGTTGTTCAAGCATTTCCGGCGAAACGTAATAATCGCGTATTAACCTTGAAGCAGGCAACGGGGCAATATTGTGATATGTCAAAATTGGAATCCGCACAGTTCCCGTTGCCT
>PDZT01000504.1 GCA_002753105.1 Deltaproteobacteria bacterium YD0425bin50
TCTTAAAGTACTTACGGGTTTATATTCCCCTTTTTCTGGAAGCATCAAAATTGATGGATCAGAAGTGAATATGGCTGACTATCGGCACTTGTATTCGGTTATCTTTTCAGATTTTCACTTATTTGACCAACTTTACGGATTACCCAATATCGATGAAAAAAAAGTGCAGGAACTCTTAAAAATCATGCAGTTAGAAGACAAAATTACATTTGAAGGCAACCAGTTTAGCTCGCTTGATTTATCCACAGGTCAGAAAAAAAGAGTGGCTATGATTAATATGCTACTAGAAAATAAACCCATCTATGTTTTTGATGAATGGGCTGCTGATCAAGCACCGCATTTTCGGGAATATTTCTATAATACCCTGCTTTTATCATTTAAAAAAGAAGGGAAAACGGTAATCGCTGTAACCCATGATGATCGTTTTTTTCACGTAGCAGATAGAGTATATAAACTGGATTATGGACGATTGATAATTTTCCCATACTCCATTTTGATGAGCTTATCGGCCACTGAATAGTATCGGTCATCATGAGAAACAATGATAAGTGTTTTACCCTCTTTTTTTAAATTGGGAAGGAGTGTTTGATAATAATATTCATGGAAAGTGGGGTCTTGGTCCGCTGCCCATTCATCAAGTATATATATTGGCTTATTTTCCATGAGCGCTGAGATTAAGGCAAGTCGTTTTTTCTGACCAGTAGATAGGTGGATGTTTGTAAATGCGCCGTTAATATATTGTGTTTTATCGTCAAGCTTCATCAACTTAAGTAAAGCATTCAACCGTTCTTTATCCACTTTTTTTATGCCATAGAGCTTGTCAAAAAGATGATAATCAGAAAAAACTGAACCAAATAATTCACGATAGGGCTGTATTAAAGGTTCTGTAATTTTTCTATTATCCACAAAAATATTGCCAAGTTCCGGATAATACAATGAGGTAATTAATTTAAGTAGTGTTGATTTTCCACTCCCATTTCCGCCTGTGATACATATAATTTCTCCTTTATTAATTGTCAGATTAAATGGCCCAGACTTAAATGAGGGCTGATCATTTTCATAATACTGGAAGAAAATATTTTCTAAGCGGATTTCCTGAAAATCGGGTATGATGTTTGTTTTTTCGCTATCCCAAACGGATGCTTTTTCATACCCATCATCCATTTTTTTTTCAAGTTCTAAAAGCAACTCCAATGTGGTCTCAATTTGTCCAATAACAGGAATTGTTGAAGAAATTTCCCAAAATGGTGTCAGCATAAAGACAATCAGTGCAAGTAATTTTATTGAATCCTCGGTTTCTAGTGGCGCTATAGTAGGTAATGCAAATATAATTATACCAACAGTAATATAAATAAGAGAATAATAAAACGTATTGTTTGTATTGTAGATATGCCATGATTTAAGTTTATTCTCAAATACTTCTTCGGAAACATTCGAAAAAATATCGTATATTTCTTCTCTTTTTTTACAATTTAATTTTATTTCTTTAAATCCATGCATAATGTTTCTTAACGCGTCAAAAAGCAGGACTTCTTTTTTTAGAGCTGTATTCCAATGTTGATAAGAAATTTTATTATAAAAATCGTATATAAAATAGCCCGCAGCAGAAAGCGATGTGAACACTAAAAATGATAATGGGGAAATATAGATCATATAAGTTAAACAAAAAATAACCAAAATCACTGCCTGAACAAATTCGATAAGATGAGGTAACCATTGGCCAATAAAAGCGGTTTCTTTTGTTATTCGTGATAAAATAAGGCTTTCACCAAGATGTTCATACGCATATAAATTACAGTTTTTAACCTTTATGGTTAATTTTTTTCTCAGATCATTCGTTATATTTTCAGTTATAGAGACTATCCTGTTTAAATAGGCCTTATTTGAAATATAATATATCATGATCGAAAGAATGAATAAAATAACATGTCTAAAATCAGTTGTATTTACGCTAACCTCAGCGGAACCGATTCCTATAAGTGCAACTATAAAAAGAGTAGATGCTTCGGATATAAGTATCAAAAATATCATTTCATGATTGAGATATTTTTTTTGCTCTAAGAAAAGGTCTATGAGTTCTTTGCTAATTTTCATTTTTTATGTCTCATTCTTTGAATTTTAAAACAACCGTCATAGAAATGGATTCATCGCCATGAGTCAGAGGTATCGGAGGGAGGTAATGGGATCCGTAAAATGTAAACTGTTCCACAATACCAGAAAGCATGAATAATGCTTTGAGTTCTTGCGTCAGATAATAGCGTTGCTTCATGATCGATTCAGCAGTTCTAATGATGTTGCCATTTTTTTGGGTAATTGTTTTAAACGTCATATCCCAAATTTGTGTCACTGTATCATAGTGATCATCAGGCATCGATACAATCATTTCGATTTCAGTATCATTATCGTGCGCTTTCCATACACCGGGATTTGAAAGAGGAAAGAATAAACGCGGATGGGCAAAATCAATAATGTATATTCCGCCCGGAACAGTATTTTCCCTCACAGAATTCAAGTGCATGATAAAGTCTTCATTCGTAAGGATATGTGAAATACTATTATCAAACGTCACAGAAAGGCTTACTTTTTCAGGCAGGACAAACTGTTTCATATCCCCAATGTAGTAGTTTAACAGGATAGCCTCTTTTTGGGCAGTTGAAACAGCAAAATCTCTCATACTTTCAGAAAGATCGAGAGCATAAGCCTTCCAGTTTCTACGAGAAAATTCCAAAGCGTGGAAGGCTGGGCCTGCGCAAATATCAAGAAAAATGTTTTCCTTGGTTTTCAAATTCGAATGGTGTAAAAAACACCATTCAAAAAAATCACAGTTAGACTTATAATCACTATAATTTAAAGTAAGTACATATCCAGCAGGATCATCATAAAATTCTTTATGTTCCATGAAAAATGCCTCTCAATTCTATTCCAAAGGTACAAGTAATTTAAAATCCACAAAGAGTTGCAACAGAGAATCATCAAAAGAAATGTCTTTTTCTTCTTTAATCTGTTTCATGATTTCAGGAACCGGTCTGCCATCAAAATAGCG
>PDZT01000085.1 GCA_002753105.1 Deltaproteobacteria bacterium YD0425bin50
GTATTTCGGTTAACTCATATGTACTCTTTTTGCGGCAATCGTTTAGCTCACGCATATTATCAAGCAGGGATGGAAAGAAATGGGTCACTGTTTTCCAAAGTTTAAAAATTATGTTTTTTTTCGATCGTTCCCACGCTCCAGCGTGGGAATGCGGCCTCGGACGCTCCAGCGTCCGTTTTATTCAAAACCATAAATATGAAAATACGAATACATATTTATACATAGCAATATATCAGCATTCATTTGGATCTATATATTTTTCTAAAAATTCTTTAATTTGATTTATTTTTAATTGCTTTGCAAGGTCAGACAACATTCTTGCAAACGGAGTATATTCATTTCCTAATGTATGCAATTTATTGGCATGTTTTTGAATACTAAAAATATCACCCTCAAGTGTCAACTGATATAATTTGCGAAGCTCATGCTCAGGTGGTTTGATTATATGAGTATATTCGTCTGATTCTGGTTTAATATCGCTTTGGTAAATCCATTTGACATGAACATTTTTTTTAATGGCTCGTAAAATCTTATCAATATGGAATGGCCTGACAATAAAGCCATCACACCCAGCCATTTTGCACATAGTATAAGTATTTTCGGTTTCAGCAGCAGATAGAGCAATAATAATGGTTTTAGATAACGCCGTATTTTGGCGAATTCTTTCTGTAGCCCGGAACCCATCGAGCACAGGCATCATTAAATCCATGAATATCACATCAGGCTCGTGTTGAAAGGCTTGTTCAATTCCACGTTCACCGTTTTCAGCTTCAAAAACTTCAAAACCCAGTTGTTTAAGCTGCTCAGATAAAAATAATCGATTCATATTAATATCATCTACAATCAGGATTTTGATTTTTTCTCCTTGAAATCCAAGGATATTTTTATAAGTATCCTTATGTTGTTTAATTGGCACAAGTGGAATATTGACAGAAAAATGAGCTCCTTTTCCGAGTGTGCTTTCAACCTCAATTTTTCCGCCCATTAGTTGAACCAATGCTTTACATTTACTCAATCCAAGCCCTGCACCATCGGGTTTTTGATACTGATAAACGAATTGGTGGAATGGTTCAAAAATAAGTTCAATTTCTTCTTTTGGAATACCAATACCTTGGTCAATGATATTGCATTGTAAGCATCCATCTACCCAAAGAGCCTGAAAAACAATCATTCCTTTTGTTGAGAACTTAACCGCATTATCCAATACATAGGATAATGTCTCATCAATCCGTTTAGGATCTCCGATGACAAATAATGGGAGGTTATCAAAAAATTCTGATTGAATAAAGAGACCTTTTTGCTTGGCTTTGAATTTATAAGGCTTAATGATTTCAATAAGAAGTTCTTTTAATTCGAACTCAACAGGATATATCTGTATTGCATTACTTTCAAATTTACTATACTCAATCATGCTATTGATCATCACCAAGAGATGTTCGGCATTAGTACGTATTGTATCAATAGTACCTGATTGATTCAGTTCGCTCCCCTGTTTAATTAAATCCAAATGACCAATAATACCTGTAAGTGGAGTTCGGAGCTCATGGCTAATGTTCGCAATAAATTCACGTTTTACCCGAATGCCTGAATCTGCTGATTCTTCAGCTTGCTGAATATGTTCACGAAGTGTATCGGCAGCATCATTCAATTCATAAATCTTCTGTAGATCCATCTCCACTTGCTTTTTTAGAATTTCGACCTCATCTGAAAGAGTCTTCTTTTCAGTAACATCGACTAAGCAGTGCATTATGCCAAGCTGTGTACCATTACTTTCTGCAAGAATATGTTGATGCATTTCGAAATATTTTTTTGAGTTTTTAGATGTATCAATAGTTAGTTGAACTTTTGATGACGATGGTTGCTTCTGTTCATGCAGTATAGAAAAGTGTGGAGGAAGCTGAGACACATGTTTTCCAACAAGGTCTTCCTCTTTCAATTGACCTAGCAGATCGCAAAAAACCTGATTAACGATCAGGATTATTCCCTGAGAGTCTGTCATATACACAGGGAATGGTAATGCAGCTATCAGCAATTTAAAATATAATGTTGGTGTTGTCATACTGTACCTTGAATGTATTTTTATTATCTGTTCAAAGATCAAGACATAAGTTCATTACTTTTTCTCTGATGAATAAGTATGCCAGTTTTGAGTATCTCCCAAACTAATGGGTCTTCCTCAACAAATGTATTCAAATTAAAAGGAACCGGTTCTATTCTACTATCAATATGACAAGCTATTTTCATCAAACGGATTCTTTCATTGAATCTGTCATCAGTTAAATTCGAAGAAATGACTGCCACATCAATATCACTCATAGGATTTTCTTTTCCATTTGAATACGAACCAAAAAGATAAACTTTTTCAGGTATTATACCATTTTCATTTAGTTTTCTCAGAAAAAAATTGACTTTTTTTTTTATTAAAGGATTGATTTCAGCCACTTAAAAATCTCCTCCGCTTCTTCTATCTCTTTTTTTGTAAAATCTTCAGTGCATTTTTTTCTAAAACTTCTTTTTTCATCAGGATACCTTGATTCAAGATTAAAACTAGTAATCTTTACTAACGAGTTTCTCTGGTTCTCATTCAACTGAATATCCGAAAGTTCTGCAAGCCTATGAAGATTATGAATATAAGGAGCATGTTCATTTTTTCTACTTACATAAATGGCTTTTAATATCTTTTCTATGGCAAGGTGCGCAAAGAAAAGAGAATACGAATAATCTTTCTTTTCATAAAGATGCCGTGTTACCTGAAACGATTCAGTCGCTTCTTCTATCCAGTAATTTTTTATTTTCTGAATGTCCATTTTTTATACCACAGAATCAACAATATCCGAAATATTCCTAAAATCGAGTATCAAATAAGGTGCCCCTGTCCCAAGAACTGCACTGCCTCTAACCAAAGGATTTTCTTTTAGAAACTCATGAGAAAATGGATTGACCACGACTTTGACTTTACGTAACACTTTATCTACACGACAGCCAACTTCCCGCTGTTGTTCATCTTCAATCACAAGAACTTTGCCTAAACGTTTACGAGAATAGGTATTGTCAGTTTTTTCTGTAAATAATTCCTCTAAGTTAATATAGGGAATCAGTCGGTTTTGGTATAAAAAAAACACGCCTTGTTGATGGGAATGAACTGCAATTTCTGATATATTAAGAATCTTTCGTAAACAATAGTATTCTATGCCAAACGTCATATTACCTGAAACCACCAACAGTACATCTCTTGTTCGATGCCCTTCTTCTAATGGAAGCGATAATTCAATTTGCGTGCCCATGCCTTCACGAAAACTCATATGAACTCGTCCACCCCGACTACGAATTGCATTGTTCACAACATCCATGCCAACACCGCGACCCGATACATCGGTAACCTGAGATGCTGTTGAAAATCCGGGTCTGAGAATCAAATCAACAATGTCCTGATCATTCAATTCCACTCCGGAATCAATAAGCCCCTTATCTATTGCTTTTTGAATGACCCGTTGCCGATCAAGACCTCGACCATCATCCTGAATCCGAATGCACAGCCGATCTTCATCCCGAACTGCTTCAATAGTAATTTTACCTTCAGCAAATTTACCTTGTTTTAGTCGATCCTCAGGCATTTCAATCGCATGATCCATCGCATTTCGGATAATATGAATCAGCGGATCATTTAGTGCGCGAATCAAATCACGCGGAATTTCAATCTCACCGCCGCTAATACTCAAATCGGCTTTTTTACCAAGATCAGTTTCTAATTTTTTAACCAATGCAGGGAGACGATTGAACACGTCATTAAGCTGACGATTAGACAGATAACTTAATTCGCGTTCCAATCGGTTCACATGTTGATCCAAATTGGTATAATTATCCTTTAAATATCCCCGATACCTTGCTGGAAGATGACTGCCCATTTCCTGAATCAAAAATTCTAATGCATTTCTGTCTGCGACCAATTCTCCAGCTTGTTCTGTCATGCGATGCAAAACACCAGATGAAATGCGGAGATATTCTTCTGCTTTTTCTTCTGTCTTTTCTTCTGCGCCCAGTTGTGCTAATTCTGAATCGATACTGCTACTGGTTATTTGCTCACATGATGTATTCTCAGGTGGCGGCGAAGTGTCTTCCTGAGCCAATTCAACTGTACAGAATTGAGATACGCCATCAATCCAAAACCGACGAAATGCTTCATGAATCACTTCTGGAGATATGTCGTACAAATCTTCAATGATATCAAAGCCTAATACCATTCCAGTTCGATTCATTTTTTTAGCCACAAACAGTAAGTCTGCGTCAAGACCAGAACGATCAAATCGGCTTAGTGCATTTTTACCAATTTTTGCAATGGCTTCAAGTGCATCAAGAACACGATGACACGGAGCAGTAATATCTTCATCATTTAACATGACCCGTTGAATACTTGAAGATGAAACCGCTATAGTTACAGGTTTGATTTCTGATTTTTCGTGTTTTATTACTTTTGTTAATAATTTTGAAACACTAAAAAGCTGTTTTTGATATGTCTGTTCAATAGATTGAGTTGGGTAATGTTTGATTTGCTGAATCAGCGTTTCAATTTCTGATATCTGAACAATATCAGGCCGATAATGGAGTTTCTGTAATGATTCCAAATAGGCTTTATATTCAGCTTTTTCTGCAAACGAAATTTCCTTTGCATTGATCAGGGCTTCCTGTGTAAGCACCAAGCCTTCCATGATTTTGCTGCCTTCATCTGAGCTTAACCCTTTCTGACCTTCCTGTAATTTTTTAAGGGTTTCTTCAAATTGATGAACAAACCGGGAAAGAGCATCTATCTCAAAATAAGCGCTTGCACCTTTGAGTGTGTGTAAACAACGAAAAATAGCATTAACTCCAGCATGGTCACATCCTTCTAAATGGATTTGGTCTAATGCTTCATCGAGTAAGGATAATCCATCCTGAATAAAATCTTCCAGTAGTGCTGTATCCACAAATGTATCTCCGAAATTGATAGTCTAAACTATATATGATCTGTCCGTAAAGATTCAGACAGTTTACCGTCAAGATATTTATGAATAACTCCCGAAACCAAGGCAGGATAAGGTATCCCCTCCTCTAATGCCCTGATTTTCAGACGGTTAACATCCCGTTTTGAAATACTAATATTCATACTTTCTGTTTCGGTAAAGGTTGAATTTGCGGCCAATTCAGCTTTTTTCTTTTCCTCATCAAAATTGTTCGTCCGTTTCCATTCACCTCGTTCAACAGACTCTATCAGCTCTTTTTCTTCATCATCCAAATATTTGAAAGGGTCTTTCATAAAATCAACTCTCCAGATAATTTTTTGTGTATTTTCTGCTTGGATAGACGGTTTTGAGAAAAATTTCACCTTCTGATTCCACAAAAGGAACGAGATAAACATATCCATTGACATTAACCACATAAATCTTTTGTCCCCTGTATTTTTCCTGATTTGGATGCTCAATAATATCAAGCAACAGGCCATTTTCGATACAGAAAACAATCGCTTCAAAGGATATACCTCTTTCCTCTTTCAGTATTTTATTCTTTTCATGATTCCAGTTGAATATTGTCATCAGTCTTTAAAATTCATGAACTCAAAATTTTTAGGTTACCTGTTTTTCATGTACACCAAGTGTCTGTAAAACCTTATGGGTATCTTTTAAGTTACCCACAATGGTTGACTCAAATAATGGCGTTTTAATCAATAGAGTCGGTGTAACAAAAATTCCATGATCTATCGCTGCTTGGAAATTGTTGAGTACATCAATCTCTTCAAATTGGTAATTTCCTTCTAAATACGTTTCACAAATAGTGTGAATATGTTTCCGTGCAAGACTTGAATTAGGCTCATTTCCAGCGACAAAAAGCTTAAAATTAAATTCAGTGTTCATGTCTTTTTTTTACTCCTATCTTACATATCATCTCACAGATGATTCGCTGGGTTTATTTTGTTGAATTGTTTTTCCACGCATATTGGCTCGAACCTGACGTCCTCTTTGAGTCATCACATCTTCAATCATCAGCGATTCAAGTTCAGTTTGCAGCATCTCCACTTCCAATTTCATCATAGCCATCTGTGTTTCCAACTGTGATTTTTTTACATCCAATTCATATTGTTTCTTTTTCAGCATCAGCTCACGACGGCGGTCTTCCATAGATTCTTTTACTTCTACTTCCTGTCGTGCTGTTCCAGTAACAACACCACCTTCTCCAACATAAACATCAACCAAATCAAGACCATTATCTGTAATTTTAAATTCCCGATATTGATTTGAATGACGTGATCCTCGCGACTTTAGTATCATAATTGTTCTATTGATTTCACCGCCAATCTCGATCATACCGAGATGAATGGCAGTATCAACCAAGGAAGAAATTTCAGCGCCTGACAACTGATATATATTCATGGTTTCTTCTAATTGATTGATTAAAAACAATGTAATATTACGATCTTTACAGTAATTCATTAATCGCATGAGGAAATCAAACGAAGCTTTTTTTGTACCCATACGATAACATGCAGAAATAGCATCGACAACAACATGCTGAGCATGGAATATTTCAATGTTGTAAATCGCTCTCAATAAATGTTCTTCAACTCCCATAGATTCAGGCATGGCGGTTAAAAACAGTAACTGACCTGATTCAATAATGGGTCGCAGATCAATACCCGGACTCAACATATTTTCAATAATCGCTTCCTCAGATTCTTCAAATCCAATATATAAAACATGTTCTCCATTTTCTGCAAAATGTTTAACAATAGTCGTTGTCATAATACTTTTACCCGCACCTGTACCTCCGGCAATTAAAATACAGGAACCACGCCTAAATCCACCTGACAACATCGAATCCAAATGAGGATGACCACTTGAAATACGGGATCCTAAGGATTTATGACGCAAACCTGCTGTGGAAACGGGAATGATTTGAATGCCATGACTGGAAATCACATACGGATATTCATTGCGTCCAAATCCAGAGCCTCTGTATTTGCTTACCCGAAGCCGCCGGGTGGCGATTTGTTCTGAAACCCGTTGATCCAGCAAAATCACACAGGAAGCCATAAAATCCAAAAAATCATAACGCATGGGTGTTGTCGTTTCTGGAGAAGTTTTGACGGTGAATAGCGTCGTAAATTGTTTGGCCTGCAACCACATATTTAATGCATACAGTTCGTTTCTTTCGGTTTCAGTATCTCTGAAAAGCCTAAGCAAAATATCAATTGCATCCAAAACCAGATAGGTTGATTTCATTACAGAGGCTTTGCCTTCAATGATTTTCATCAGACTCGTGAGATTAAAATCACCTGAAGTAATTGTCAAAGGATTCATATATGCCTCGAGCAAAAAAATCATGCCTTTTCGTTCTTGTTCAGCAATATCCCAACCTAAAGTAAAGGCATTGTGACGTATATCTTCTGCCCGCTCTTCAAACGTAATAAAGATTCCCGGAATACCCTCACAAGCACTTCGGTAAATAAATTCCATCGATAAAATACTTTTTCCGCATCCGGGCCCGCCGCTGATAATCGTTGTCCTACCTTTAGGAATACCCCCTTCTAATACATCATCCAACCCCTTAATACCTGTTTTAATTTTGGTTAAAGCTATTGCGCTTCCATTGGTTGGATGTCCATGGATGGAATAACTTTCTTTTGATTCTTTCATGTTTACTCCTTGATGATTTTTTTTTTCACCATCATATTTAATTAACAGAATAATTTGTAAATTGTCTTATTTTAATGCGCATATGGGAAAGTATCCACAAAGTTGCTCATTTTTTTAACCACGAAATACACGAAAAGCACGAAAAATGCTCTATGGATTTCGTGTATTTCGTGTTTTTCGTGGTCAAAAAATGATGAACGAAGGAACGAAATGGGAAGCTTATTTAGTTCTCATTCCTTATCAGGTAAACTAAACCAAAACATCGTTCCTTTTCCCGGTGTGCTTTCAACACCGATACTGCCACAATTCTGCTGAATGATTTCTTTACACAGGATTAATCCAAGCCCGCTTCCTTTTTCGCCAAGTGTCCCTTCTCGTTTAAATTTCTGGTCAATCCGAAATAGTTTTCGCACATCCTCTGCAGATATACCGCATCCTGTATCCTGAATGATGAGTTTAATGCCTTTGACATCCGTGCCCTCTGATGACAATTCAACCGATTCGCTACGAATATAAATATGCCCATGTGGATAAGTAAATTTGATTGCATTTAAAAGAAGGTTCCGCAAAATAACTTCTATACCTTCAGCATCTGCATACACATACGTTTTTTCAGACACGGTATTGATGAGTTGAATTGATTTTTGAGTCAGCATATCCTGAACCATATCGAGAGCTCTTTTTATGGGTTGATTCAAGTCTATTCGTTGAAAAGTGGGGCTATCTCCAGCCAATTGAATCCTTGCCCATTTTTGTAGATTTTCCATCATACGGTGCGTTTTTTCTAAAGAATCATATAAATTTCTGGTATATGTCATTAATTTTTCATCCTGAAGGCTTTTGGCTCGACAGATTAACAGTTCAGAATTTCCGAGAAATGCATTAAACGCATTTCGCATATCATGAGAAATAATCGAAAAGAACCGATTCTTCATGGCATTTAATTCAACGAGTTCTTGTTGTTGTCGCTGAATTGTCAAATGCGTTGTAATACGAGCCAACACTTCTTCCTGATGAAATGGTTTGGTGATATAATCTACTGCTCCGAGTTTAAACCCCTTAATTTTATCATCAGGTTCAGAAAGCGCTGTAATAAAAATAATCGGGATATCTTTGGTAACCGGATTTGTCTTTAACAACTGACAGGTTTCATATCCATCGGTTTCGGGCATCATAATATCCAGCAAGATGATGTCTGGTCGAATCAGCTCTGACCGATTCACTGCACTTTGTCCATCCTGAGCAATGGCAATCCGATATCCAGCTTCATTTAAAAAATCGAACAGCACAGACAAATTTGTCGGGTTATCGTCCACACATAGAATTGTTGGTTGTTTGGTATCTTGCATAGTCTTTAACCTAACCTTCTTCCGTTGTTGAAGCAAAAGCTTCTTCTTCAGATACCAGCAATTTAGATTCAATAGCCATTTTATCAGGCCAATTCACATCTTGTATTGGCGTAAGTATTTTTTGACCATGAGTCCATAATTCATATTCACTAATATCTATAGTACTGTTCCAAGTTAATGCATAACCTCCCTGTTCGATCTGGACAGCTTTGAACAAGGCTAAATTTTTTAATGGTGAAAACATTTCTTTTTCAATCAGTGGAGCTACATCATATTTTATCTTACATTTATTATCGAACTCTATAACTAACGTATAATTATCGATAGCTGTTACTGATTGTATTTTTGGATATTTCATTGATTACTCCAAAGGTGGCAGTTTACGAAATACCTGTTGATTCCACATGGCTATTAAGTCTTTTTGGTTGATAGTTGCCCATTCAATAACAAGTTTTTTGGCTCTATTAGGTAAATCTCCTTCTATCATTTCGATGGTATCAATACTAAATAGCCCAACATATTCTCCGTAAATAGCGTGAAAATGCGGTGGCGGATGATCACCAAAAAATAATTTTATAACAATTCCGTAAAATCTTGTTATTTCAGGCATAGTTACATCCTATTTATTTGTAAGCAAAAATTGCCGAACAAAAGCATCAATCTGATTAATTTCAAATCTTCTTGCCAGTTGATAAAGCTTGTGCCCAAATGGTTTTAAGGTTTCCTGAGTCATCATCCATTCTGCTTCTTTGGAAATATTTTTTACATCTCCTAATGTGACCCAATGTAATAATTTTTTGAGTATATCAGAAGGAGGTGCACTAATTTCTGTTGTATCATGTTCTTTTTGTTGTGATAACTCATTCCTGCCATAAGTCCAGTCAAGCGCAAGCATCTGTCCAATACATGAAACTAACAGGTCAACCTGAATTGGCTTGGAAATATAGTCATTGCATCCCGCTTTAATGGCTCTGTCTTTGATATTACCATCGATTGAAGCTGATATCGCAATAATCGGTATTGTCATCGATTGCTGTCGAATCTGCTGCGCTGCTGTAAATCCATCCATTTCCGGCATGACCATATCCATTAACACAATATCTATTGGAATACGCCTGAACATTTCAATTGCCTGTTTTCCATTCAGTGCTTCATGAATGATAAATCCCAAAGGGGTTAATATATCTCTCAATACAGAACGATTTTCTGAAGTGTCATCCACAACAAGAATATGTTTTTTTTCGCCTTTATATCCTGTAATAAACGCACTTTCCTTTGCGTTTGAACTGATAATCCCTTCTTCCACAGTTAGATCAAACCAAAAGCGGCTGCCTTTATCGATGCTGCTTTCAACCAACAAATCGCTATTCATCAGTTTTACGAGACTTCGACTAATGGATAAACCCAAACCAGTACCTTCAGCATGATTTTGATGATCGACTAACTGATGAAACGGAGAAAAAATATTTTCGAATTGGTCTGATGGAATGCCAATACCTGTATCGATTACAGAAAAACGAAGTGTTACCATCGTTTTTTTTTGTTCTAATTCAGTGTGAATATGTTGAACCCGAAAAATAATAGATCCTTGATGAGTAAATTTGACTGCATTCCCAAGAAGATTCAGCACTATTTGACGTAATCGAAGTTCATCAGCCCATATGGCTTTCGGTAATACCAAATCAGGTTGATATTCAAATTGCAGGCCTTTTTGATGAACGCGGATCAGAATAATATTCACCAAATCGGATAAAAAAGGCCTCAATTCAAACATTGATGGTGTTAATTGCATTCTATGAACCTCAATCTTAGACAAATCCAAGATGTCATTGATCATTTGTAACAGATGCAGCCCGCTTGAATAAATGGTATGAACCGCATCCTGATGCTTTTGAGACAGCTCCTGATCCCGTTTTAATATCTGGGCATATCCTAAAATGCTGTTTAAGGGAGTTCGCAGTTCATGGCTCATATTGGCAATAAACCGACTCTTCGCTTTATTTGCCGATGCTGCTTCTTTTGCCAGATCATTTGCAAGATTCATGGCTTTTAACAATTGTTCTTCAGCCTGTTTACGCAAAGAAATATCTCGGGAAATCGCAAAAATTACATTTTCTTTATTCCATATTCCCTGCGTAAGACGCGTTTCTGTTGGAATCTGCGATCCATCTAATGTCTGCATGGGAAATTCAAATACTGCTTTATGCTGGTTTTCCATCGAATACATTTTTTTCCAAACAAACTCCCGAACTGATTCAGGATACAATTCAACAAACGCTTTTCCCAACAAAGTATCCTGCGGTAATAAAAGGCGTTTACTGACTTCGGGATTGACATGTAAAATAATACCTGTTTGACTAATAACAAATAAAAAATCATCTAAAGTTTCAAATAATGATTTTAAATTTTCCTGACTGATTTCAAGTTGATATTCTTTTTCTTTGATGACCTTTTTAAAATGAAGCATGGATATTTCTGTGGGGCTAACCACAGCATCCACTTCACCTTGAATAATGGCCTGTATGGCACTTTCCAGTTGTAAAACTCTTTTCTGTAAAGCCGTTTCTTTGTCAGTCGTTATCAATCAAAAATTCCTGCTAGTTTTGAGTTTTATCCTCATGTTTTATTCTCATCTCGGCCTTGATCATCGTTTCGGCCAGACATTATCGTTTCCGTGATAAAATTGTAGGGGCGAACCTTGTGTTCGCCCTCCAAAAGGGCGATGACAAGCATCGCCCCTACATTGTGGCCGAAACGAGAATCAAGGCCATCATCTCTCTGTTACTTACAAATTATTTGAGTGTGGCCTTTTTTAGTTTTGGCTAAGGCGTTCGATCGTTCCCACGCTCCAGCGTGGGAACGCAGCCTTGGACGCTCCAGCGTCCGTTTTATTCAAAACCCATAATATATGTAGTACTTTTAGCCATGCGCTTGCTACGTCTATTCGGGACGCTGGAGCGTCCCTTGATGCGTTCCCACGCTGGAGCGTGGGAACGATCACTTAAAGTTGCATTAATTCTCCCGCTAATTCTGGTAGAATGGCAATTCTTATTGCCCTGCTTGGAATAGATTCAAATTGAAACCATTCTCCATCGTCCTCCATGTATGGAGCAGTATCAAGGTTATCCCAAAAAGCTGCTTCATCTTCATATGTTTTAAATTCTGGGACTTCTAATTTTTTCATCTTTTTTGTAACCTCATTATAGTTATGATTTATATTTGGGTAATGTAAACCAAAACGTTGAGCCTTTTCCCAAATGACTATCTACGCCAATAGACCCTTTATTTTTTTCCACGAGTTCTTTACACAGGATAAGACCCAGTCCACTCCCTTTTTCACCAGAAGTCCCTGACCTTTGAACTTTTTGATCAATTTGAAATAATTTATGTTGTAAAGGTAAATCCATGCCGCAACCCGAATCCGTCACTTTAATTTGAACCACTTGGTCTAATGATTCAACGCACACCACGATTGATCCACCGATGGGTGTAAATTTTACTGCATTGGAAATAAGGTTGCGCAAAATGGTCTGAAACATATCCACATCGGCCAATGCAAAACAATCTGATTTCAATGAAGCTTTCAGTAGTATTTCTTTTTGAAGCGCCTGTGTTTTAAATAATGAAAGAATCTGACTCGAGGTTTCAGAAATATTGATACGCTGAGGTCGCAAATCAATCACACCCCATTGAACTTTTGCCCAAAACAAAAGGTCTTCCATTAGTTTATACGCATAATTCGCTGTAACTTGAATTTGCTGCGCGAACTTCTGAATGGATTCTTTTTCCATTTTATCTGAAGATTTAATCAACAGGTTTGTGGATAATAGCAATGGGTGAAATACATTCCGCAAATCATGCGAGATAATTGAAAATAACCGGTCTTTTGCCGCATTGGATTTTACCAGTTTTTCACGACTCTGTTCAATGGATTCAATGGTTTGTTTTAATTCTGATTCAGCCTGTTTGTGTTGAAGGATATCCCGACTCGCTGCATATACTGCATCCTGTTGCTGCCATTTACCATAAGTAAGCCGGGTTTCAACCACTTGTAATAGTCCATCTTTAGAAATCATTGGATATTCATGAATAATAGGATGATTTTCCCTGACATTACAGATACATTTAAACACTGATGCCTGAGTATCTTTTGGATGAAGCTCCATCATTTTCATTCTTTTCAATTCATGGTCTTCATATCCAATACGTATTTTTACCTGAGCATTCACATGCAGGATTAAGCCGGTTGGATTAAGAATAAACAGCATATCATCCAGAGAATTAAATAATTGATGATAATAGTCTGTGCTATCTAATTCTCCGGGCGGTGTATATCGAATAAGAGATACTTGACCATCTCTAACAACAGCATCGACCTCACCATTCATAATGGCACGTAAAGCTGAATTCACGCGCTTTAAACGTTCATTTAATTCAGTATATGAAAGTGATTCAGTAGTCATCATTTTTTAATTACGAATTCTAATTACGAATTTCCTCAAGTTTACTTTCCCAATATCGATCCCGATCAATCACACCATCAATTGCAGAAAGCAGCATTTTCATTTTAATAGGTTTAAATAATAAAAAGGTTACGCCTAAAATTCTGGATTGAAAAACGCTCTGGATGTTTTTGTTACCTGTGATAACAATAAATTCAGTGGTCATAGAGCGTTCTCGCATCCGTCGAATCATTTCAAATCCATCAATATTGGGCATACATAAATCTGTGATCACAATATTTGCAGGGCAATTGATAAAATGTTGCAAAGCCTGATAGGGATCGGTAAACGGTTCTAGGCTATGACCTCTATCCGAAATCATATCGGTTAGCATATCAACCGATTCACTTTCATCATCCACAATAAAAATTCGATAAGTTTTATCACTCATTATGCCCCATCCTGTTGAAGATTTTCTAACTTATATTCAGAAGATGGTAAAGTTAGCCAAACCGTTGTTCCTTGACCCAAGATGCTATGTAAGCCAATTTCACCATTTTGTTTTTCTACAAGTTCTTTACAAAGAATCAGGCCCAACCCTGTTCCTTTTTCATTGTTGGTTCCTGAATTGCTGTATTTTACATCAACCCGAAACAGTTTATCCATGTCTTCTTTAGCGATGCCCACACCAGTATCCTTGACATTGACCTGTATATACGATTGATTATTTTTTTCAATGTGTTGAGTTGAAATCTCAATATGACCCTCTGTATAAGTAAATTTAAGGCTATTGGATACTAAATTACGCAAAATACAATGTAA
>PDZT01000505.1 GCA_002753105.1 Deltaproteobacteria bacterium YD0425bin50
GAAACGATGATCAAGGCCGATTAGACTTCGAACAAAAAAAGGAATGATATGAGAAAGAATATTATAAATTCGATATATGCATCGTATGATGGTCATGTTTTTGTACCAGAAGGAGATGTTGATTTAACCCCTAACCAGAGATATTTAATATATATTGAGCCTACTCAAAAAGAAAAGAAAAAGAAAATTCTTCAGAAAATCTCAGATCGGGCTATGGATTTAGGTATTTCTGATTTAGCAAAACAACATGATCATTATCTATATGGAACAGAAAAACAATGAAATCTTTATTTTTAGATACGAGTTATATTTTAGCTTTGGTAAACACAAGTGATGAATTCCATTCACAAGCGCAAGAATTAGCTCATAATATAAATACTACGCTTGTTACAACTGAGGCTATATTAACGGAAATTGGAAATGCTCTTGCAAAACTTAAATGGAGACGATTAGCTCTTGATATATTGAATGATTTGAGAACAGATGAAGCAGTTAAGATTATTTCTGTGGATTCACAACTATTTTCAAAAGCTCTCAAACTTTACTCAAGCCGAATGGATAAAGAATGGGGTTTTACAGATTGCATTTCTTTTATTGTGATGAAAGACAAAAAATTAACAGAATCATTGACTACAGATCATCATTTTGAGCAAGCAGGATTTCGACCATTATTGTTGAATATCAGAGAATAAAGAGTCTGTAGTAGAAAAAGATAGGCTTTAAAAATTTATTTACATATGACAACCTATTTGACGATGAATAAGGCAATTTGTTTTATCCTATTATTTCTGTTCATTCCCGCATGTAGTCGAGACAAAGGGATATCTGAAATCACAGATATCCCTGATACCTATGTCTATGCGCCAATGGTGAAAGAAAATCCGAATTTAGACCCATCAGCTATATGGGAATCAGAGAATACGTTTATGTTGAGAGCCTTTTATGATTCTCTGTTCAGATATAATCGATCAGGTGAGATTAAACCAAATCTCGTTCAATCATTTACGATCATAAATTCGGAGAATCCTATCTATCGGCTAACTCTGCGTTCTGATGTTTTTTTTCATGATGATCCCTGTTTTCCAAATAGTAAGGGAAGAAGGTTGACCGCAGATGATGTGGTTTTCACTATCAAACGGATTGCTGATCCTTCACATGCTAACGAACTATATCCAATGATCGAGGGGCTAATCATCGGGTTGGATGATTTCAGAGAACATCTCGAAAAAAGAAAAGGGAAAATATCTGACCCTGTGAAAGGACTTGTAGTGACCAATGAAACTGAACTTGAAATCCATCTCAGTAAACCTATGAGTGAATTTCTGTATATTTTAGCCATGCCTGAATTTGGAATTGTGCCAAGTGAAGCCGTATTAAGGTATAAAAAAGAGTTTCGCCATCATCCCGTAGGAACTGGTCCATTTCACCTCGTTCTCTTTGATGAACGAAAACTCATTGCCCAAAGAATGAACTCACATTTTCGATTTGAACAAAAACCTGAAGAAAGAATTCCTGAAGGTATTGTTTTTATATATCATGAGGATATGTCCACTCTTTTTCGAGAAGGGAAACTGGACATCCTTCCATTAAAAGCGAACCGAATTCATAGTTTTCTGGATGAATCTTATCAAATCAAAAAAGACATTGAAGCCAAAGGATATCAGGTCAAAAAAATTGAATCACCAGAATTGTATTACCTTATGTTTAATTTTGATGAGCCTGTTATGCAAAATCGTCATCTGCGTAAAGCAATTGCATCTGCAGTGCCTTGGCAGTTATTGATTGATGCAACTGCTATTTCTCATGCGTCATTTATTCCAAAAGGAATTATGGGATATGTGGATGTAAGATATGAGTACAATCCAGAAATCACAACATCAGAATTGATCCATGCAGGATATCCCGATGGAAAAGACTTACCCGAACTGATTATTCGATTTACAGACCTTCATGAAAATATGCTTCGTTATGCCGCGATGATTGAGGATAGTTTAGATCAACTAGGCATTTCAAGTCGTATTGATTACAATGCTGACGAGATTATCAATGGCGCACATATGGGAATTTTTGCATGGACAATGGATTTTCCTGATGCCAAAAATATCTTGTCTCTACTGGATTCAACAAGTACAACCAATGATTGGCATTATCTGAATTCAGATTATAACCGAATTTTCAATGAGGCTTCAGGTGCAAACGATAAAGAAATAATCAGTTATTATGACAAAGCGGCGAGGCATATTTTCGAGGATGTCGCTGCAATTCCCTTTTGCCAGCCAGTTGAATATTGGGCAATGAGTCAACGAATCTCGAATGTCGAATTTGTATTTGGCTGGTATATTGCTTGGGATACTATCCGATTTCCTGTAATCAGTGAACAACTCAACAACACTCAGACTCAATAAATAGATGCGATCTCATTTCTTTAAAACCCTGTTTAAATTTTTTTTATATATGACGGCTATTTTTATAGTGCTCTGTTCTCCTGTGTTTTTTGTCAATATGTCTGAATGGAATACCCAAGGGCCTCAAAAATTTCCGCTGACCATTTATAGAAATGCTATAGAACATGAATTCACAAGATTTTATCCAAGAAAAATAATTTATCTGGGTGTATTTATTGATAATATTTACAATATTGACATATCAAACGGATGCTTTAATGGTAAGTTCATTTTTTGGGCGAAAAATTATTTTAACCATTCAGCCAATGACCGATCACAATTCGGAGGTGAAAACTATTTCACTGTGGTTAATGGATCAAGCATAGATATCCAACCTAAGATAACTCGCTATTTAGATGATAAAACGAATGATACAAAAGAAAAAACATATATATCATATGTATCTTACATGATAAAAGGAGAATTAAGTCAGGATTTCAATTTGAAAAATTATCCGTTTGACACACACACCTTAAAAATTGTTATTGAACCTACTCATGATACTGCTGAGGATGTACTTTTTGGAATCGATGCCAATTCTCTTATTCCAGACTATATTGATTTAGGGGAATGGAACATCAAATCGTTTGAT
>PDZT01000506.1 GCA_002753105.1 Deltaproteobacteria bacterium YD0425bin50
GACGGTCATCCTAAAGAGGTCATAATTACTTTTTTACAAAAACGAAATTTTTTTATGATTGAATAATATATACAACATGCTTGGTTATAGGTTATAGGTAAATAGAAACAAGCAACAACAAAATTGTATATAAAAATAATTATTATGACAAAATTGTATATGATTAAAAATTAGATTAAAAAATTATTGTTAAGGTGTGAAATGTGAAGTTATGGTTATTGACATGGGATTGTATCAAATTGTCGGCCTTGATCTTCGTTTCGGCCATTTGAATAAACATACTAATTTCATAATGAAAAAAAACAATACAAATTTTAAATTTCATAATTCATGTTATTTAATCCTCCCAAAATTATTTGGGAGGATTAAATTATATAATGATAACCTTTACAGCGACATCATTATCGAATGGAATATTCTGCTATTTCTGCATCCTCAATTTCCCCTCAATGCTTCAGTGGGATTCAATTTCGCGGCCTGTCTGGCAGGATAAAAGCCAAAAAAAATACCGACTACACAAGATACACCTATTCCTAACCATACCGCAGACTGTGCAATCGTAAATTCCCAATTGTTTATATGCGATACAATCCATGAAGCCATGATACCGATTCCCACACCGAAGAGTCCACCGATAAAACACAGCACAATTGATTCGATAATAAACTGGGTATAGATGTCTAACTGTTGCGCGCCCAAAGACCTTCTGATACCGATTTCTGTTTTTCGCTCTGATACAGATACAAGCATGACGTTCATTACACCGACACCTCCCACGATTAACGATATACTTGCAATAATCCCTAAAAGCAGCGTAAACATCGCACTTTGTTGTTTCATCTGACTAATCAACTCTTCAGCGCTTGTAACCCTCATACGAACCGTACTTTTTTTAAGTTCTAACCATGAAGTAATCTGCTCTTGGGCAATGGATCCATTTTCAGCAGATTTAAGAATTCCCATAATAGATGAAATCGTTATGTTTTGTTCTTTTCCGATTCTGAGGGCAATGGTAATTGGAATCAGCGCCCCTTCATTAATTTCATAATATGGACCAAGTCCGCC
This sequence comes from Deltaproteobacteria bacterium YD0425bin50, assembly GCA_002753105.1. Classification (GTDB taxonomy): domain Bacteria; phylum Desulfobacterota; class Desulfobacteria; order Desulfobacterales; family YD0425bin50; genus YD0425bin50. The sequence goes on from PDZT01000506.1 coordinate 1,066, forward strand.
AACAAAGACAGGTTCTATCACACCGACAATCGTAAAAATCCTTTCGGATAATATGATTTTCTCATTGATCGGGTTTAAGACACCCATTTCACTTAATTTTTCTGCAATTTTATTGCTGATGACACAAAAATAACTCATCTCGTCCAAATCAGAGATAAATCTGCCTTGCTTAAGCTTAATCTTGCATAATTCCATAAAGGATTCTGTAACCCCAAGCACAGGGAAGTTCATTCTCCTGTTATTGTATATTGCATTCCCAAAAAAACTAGCAAAAGGCGCTACGTTTAAAATATCAGTACAATGCTTTGGAATTTCTATAGAATCTTGAAGGCTAAGTGTTTCCTGACTCCCATTTTCAGTGCTTTGGTAATTCTGCTGTATTCTAATCAGATTCGTTCCCATCTCCTGAAACTGCTTTAACGCTCTATTCTGGACAATCGTACCGATAGACACCATTGCAATCACAGAACCGATACCAATGACGATACCAATTAACGCCAAAATAGATCGCTGTCTTGATTGGTAAAGACTGTTTAAGGCTTCCATTAAATTGGCTTTAATAATAATCAACATAGACGCCCATCTTTTATTCTGACCATAAGTCTGCATTGCTTGGCAATAGATGGATCATGAGTAATAATGATCAGTGTGATCCCCTCTTGATGATTTAACTCCATAAACAGTTCCATGATCTCTTTGCTGGTATTTGTATCCAACGCGCCTGTCGGTTCATCTGCGAGGATAACGGATGGTTTTGTACATATCGCACGGGCAATGGCAATACGCTGCTGCTGTCCGCCTGAAAGCTCAGACGGTTTATGGTGCATACGTTCTGACATCCCAACTCTTTCCAACACCTCAGCAGCAATTTGAAGACGTTGTTTTTTTTTGATTCCCCGATAAATTAAAGGCAGGCAGACATTGTCAATAGCCGTCATCCTTCGGATCAAATGAAACTGCTGAAATACAAAGCCGATTTTTTGATTGCGGATACTCGAAAGCGCTTTATCAGACATGCAGGATGTCTCTTTTTCTTCAAAAAAATACTTGCCTGAGGTAGGCGTGTCTAAAAAACCAAGAATATTCATCAACGTTGATTTCCCGCACCCGGAAGGCCCAACAATCGACACCATCTCCCCGTTCTGAATTGAAAGGTTAATCCCTTTCAAAATATCGACTTTAACATGCCCTAAAAAATAAGATTTATGCAGATCAACGATATTCAGCATCTGACATGACCCCGATTATTCTCGAAGTAATATCTCATCCCCCTCCTTTAATCCAGACAGGATTTCAACTGAAGTTAAGTTGGTCAGACCTGTTTCAACATCAATTGCACTAAAATTTCCGTCTTGTTTATTCTTCAACATTACCGTACGCTTTCCCTGACTCAACAGAATACTTTTCAGCGGAACCAGCAATGCTTTCGGGTTCTCGTAGGTCAAGACCTCGACACGGGCAGTCATTCCGATTCGTATTTTCATTTTTTGTTCAGTGGTAATCGTGGGAACAGATACGATCATATCAAAGTTCGATCCTCCGTAACTTTGTGCTGAGCCAGCCTGAGTTGAGATACCTGAAATCATTCCCTGCATTATGATATTTGGAAATGCATCTACTGTTACACGAGCAGTCTGTCCCGGATTCACCTTGGAAATATCAACTTCATCCACTTTAGTTCTGACCGTAAAACCATCTAAATTTCCGATAGATAACAAGGTTTGACCCGCCTGTACCATGACGCCGACTTCAATCATTGCGTTATTTTTCATATCCTGCATATTTGATAATGAAGGAGGAATAATAGCAATCCCTTCAGCAGGTGAATAAATAATATTTGATTTACGTTTTTTTTCTAATTCTTCAATTTTAATTTTAGCATTCATCATCGCAAATCGAACGACTTCCAAGTTATCAGTATTTCCCTGATGAATGGTTTTTTCAAGACTTTCCTGTGCTTCGTTTAT
>PDZT01000507.1 GCA_002753105.1 Deltaproteobacteria bacterium YD0425bin50
TTTTGGATTTTTTGTGGTCAGTTGCGATTTTACCCAATTGGCTTGCCATAAAGCAAGTTTACTTCCCCGTGTGCCTATTCGGATAATTGGTTTCATTATGCAGAACAACTTCCACAGCTTGTGGATGAACACCCGGAGCATGATGATGCAGATGCGGATTGTCGAGTCACTTCTCCAGCTTTTCCTTTACTCACAAAACCACAAGTTGAAATTAAACGATTAATCTGTTGGCTATTACAGAATTCACATTTGGGTTTTTCAGAGCCAAAAGTTAAAAATTCAAAATTTTTTCCACACGTTTCACAGTGGTACTCATAAATAGGCATAACATTCTCCGTTGATATTATTCTTTTTTCCGGGCTGTCTGAATATGCAGACAGCCATAACGTTCTTTAAGTTAAAAACTAAGTGATAATTGGGTACCTATTTCATATGGGTCTTCTTCATATCTGCCTTTATAAGTAGCATCACCGGCAATTAAATAGGCCAAAACTACATCCAAATCCAAATTATCCATGAGTTGATAGGTTACTTTAAGATCAGCTTCAAGTCCAAGTTCATCTTCACTTCCACGTTCACGATCATTTAAATCGGTAACCATAATATCTTCAGCCAACACAGCATACCATAAATCAAAACTCACTGATAACTTAGCCATTGGCTTGAGTGTAGCTCCAACATTAGTTGCCCAAATATTTGAAATGCGGTCCCCCGGGGAATTATTGGAATATAGTTCATCAAAAGTTCCATAACCCATAATTTCACCCCAATAGTAGGATTGACCTGCGGGAACAAAAAATGCTCGTTTATCGCTGTCTGAGTTGCATTGGCCTGAGGCATAAAATGTTTGAGCATGAATGCCTGCCATACCTAAATCAACATTTCCGCCAACAGCTCCTAAGTATGCGTATGCATGAGAGTCATTAGCGTATCCTTCCCAGATAACGGTTAGCCATAAAGACATTGGCCCCATGTTCATATCTAAATCACTACCCAAAAAATAAATTTCAGTCTCTGAAGCTTGTTTATACGCAAAAAGAACATATGGATTCAATTGGATGTTGTCATTAATTTTTAATTCAGGAAGAAATCCATAATAATCAAAGTCACCTTCATTCGCATCTTTTCCTGCAAAACCTTCATCTATTTTAGCCCACATAAATGGGAGACTTAATGGACCTGTTTGGCAAGTGAGTACAGCACCTGCAAAATCATCATCAATTAAGAAACCTCTTGCAAGCACTCTGCCTTGAGCACCTATTTTGGCATTCATGCAGCCAATATTAAAATCCGCATAAGTATGTTTTATTTGGAAATCTTTTCCATCTGTACCGAAATCACCATAGCCTGAACTAGAAGCATCTGCTCTATTATCCCCCCAATAGGCATTCATTTCAAATTTATTTACGAGTTTTAAATTGTCATTGATCACTGCTGTATAATATAGACGCGTTCGGGTATCGATCAGACTCATGTCCAAATCTCCGGTATTGCTTTCTCCTGTAAAATTCCGCATCATATATCCGCGTGTACGCCAGTAACCTCCAAATTCATGACCAATACCAGAAGTACTTGTTTCGGCCATTGAAATACTGAATGACAAACATATCGTCAATAAAACAATCATAATACTCAAGCGTTTCATTATTAACCTCCTCAAATTATTGAAATTGATGATTCGTGTTACCAAAAGATGCTTCTAACATTTTTTGTGAATTTTATGTTTGTTATTGCACAATCACCCCCTTGAAAGAATCATTAGAAAAAATTATAGAAAAACTAAATTCATAAATATGGTTGTATAAAACGAATAATTATATTTTATTTCAAAATCATTATCATTAACTATGATTTTACCAAGAATAAGCAACATTTTTCACCTTAAAGGTTTTTCTCTATACCAAATCGTCATTAAATTCAATCATTAATTCAATTGAAAATAATAAGAAATGTGATAAATGGATCATGACAAAAAAAACCATTCAGGAGAAAAGACTTATGAATAGATTCAAAGATCAAAGTTTACAAAGCATTTTCATTCAGATTGTTGTATGTATATCTATCCTTTTATATACTCTTCAAGATGGGCATGCAAATGAACCGGATAAACACAAAAAATTGCTTGTACTACCATTTGCCATACATTCTGAAACGGATATAGACTATATGCGTACAGGGATTAAAAGTATGTTATTTTCACGATTATCCCAAATAAAGGATTTGGAATGTATTGATTATGAAGTAACATTTCCGAATTCAACATATCAAAGGAAAACATCTTATGACATGCAATTTCTAAATGAGGTTTCTCAAGCATCTTCATCGCACTATGTATTGACATGGAGTTTAACGGTAATTGGTAAGCAAATGAGTATCGATGCGAACCTGTATTGTGTTCAGTCGAACAAGGTAGTGATGAATTTTAACCATATGTTTGAAAAACAGGATCAAATTGTGCATTTTAGTGATCAGTTAGCCAATGAGATAATTCGCTATTTTGATGCACTAAACCCGAATACGCTTCAGGCATCCGAATCTGAAAAGATGAATCCATCTAAGGTATGGAAAAGTGATATTTATAAGGGATTTATTAAAGGGTTTTGTGTTGTTGATGCTGATGGAGATCAGAAAAAGGAAATTGTTTGGATAACAGATGAATTTTTAAACGTATATCGCAAGGTAGAAAATGATTTTGTACGCGTTTTCCGAAAAAAAATAGCACCTTATGAAATTCTATTATCTATCGATGCCGCGGATATGAATCATAATAAAATCCCTGAATTATATATCACTGCGATCCGTGCGCATTCAAGCCGTGTCAATTCATTTGTTATTGAATGGAACGGTAATGAGTATGAACGTTTGGTAAAGAAACAACCATGGTTTTTTAGAATACAGTCATCACCTACATCACAACCGGTTTTTTTAGGACAAAAACAGGGGATCACTTCTTGTGGATTTTCTTCAGGTCTATATGTGCTCGGATGGGATGATGGTAAAATTAATAAAAAAAAAAAAAAA
>PDZT01000508.1 GCA_002753105.1 Deltaproteobacteria bacterium YD0425bin50
GAAGGATATTTTTCTTTTTCTTTTGCTTCCATGACATGATTGCTAAGAAAATGCTCAATCCATGGCGACACCTCAGAAATATGATCTATATTCATATCTCCGGGAGTCGTGAGTTGATATAAAATCATTTGTATCCATCGAGTACCTGATCGAGGATAACTCACCACAAAAATGTCGTCTTCTCTTGGAATAAAATCCAAACGAATTCCGCGATAATAATCAATGTAAGGCAATATGGATGAGAGAAGAGTGATATATCCCCGAAGAGATAGACTCAAGCCTTTCATTATACTTGATATCAAGTGTTTACCTTGTTTCTTCATATGCGTTGTCTTTTCTCAATTTCTTCAAATACATATCGTACTAAATGGTCTATCGTTGAACAATTCCATACGGCTATGGGATCAATATATAGACCGATCCATCTTCCCAATTCTCTGGATAGGCTTAATACCCCCAATGAATCTATACCAACATCACTAAATGATTGATTTATCTCAATTGATGCTTGAGAATTGTTTACATAAGCAGACATCCATGAAACAACCCATGATTGAATCTGATCAATTGAAAATGCGTTTTGCAAAGATAATTCTATAGGTTCAGAAAATCCATTTTGGTTTTGCTTAAGTTTTTCATCGCGTAATACTCTTTTTAAAATTTTACCCGTAGGACTTTTAGGAATTGTTTCACCAAATTCAAAATGAGTAGGCACCTTTAGCGGAGCAAGCCGTTTTTCACAAAAATTTTTTAGCTCACTTGAATTTTTTTCTGCATTTGGTTTTAACACAACAGTTGCGATTACGGATTCCCCCATCAAAGGATCAGGAACACCATAAACCGCTGCTTCTTTGATGTCTGGATGCTGGTAAAGTATATGTTCTACCTCAGTTGGATAAATATTTGTTCCGCCAACAATAATCATGTCTTTAAGTCGATCTGCAATATAAAAATAACCTTCTTCATCCATTGTACCGATATCACCAGTATGAAACCAGCCTGATTTGATAACAGCTTGGGTGTCAACTTCAGAATTCCAGTAACCGAGCATGACATTTGGGCCTTTAATCACAATTTCACCGAGTTCATTTGGACCTAAATCTGTACCATCATCAATATTGACAATTTTCATTTCCACATTTTCAATGGGCGATCCAATGGAACCAAGTTTATATCGGTAAAAATGATTATAGCTTGCAAAAGGCGATGTTTCAGTGAGTCCATATCCCTGATAAATTGGAAGCCCGAATTTGTCATGCCATTTTTTTTCAATCTCAACAGGTAATGCAGCAGCAGCAGATAAGTAATAGCGTACAGTTTGAACATCCGCAGGCTGAAGTTTATCACACAACGCAATAAACGCAGTTGGTGCTCCAAAAAACAGGGTAATATGGTCTCGATTCAATGCTGGAATGATGGATTCAGGATCAAAGCGAGGATATAACACAACAGTTGCACACGAATTGAAACCGCTGTTGAGAATCGCATTTTGGCCAAAACAGTGATATAGCGGTACGCATAACATCAATCGATCCTCTGGTCGAATTCCTAAGTAATGCGTTTTCGCATACATGTTGGATATGACATTTCCATGAGATAATGTAGCCCCTTTTGGAAAACCCGTAGTTCCAGAAGTATATACAATTACTGCTGGGTCACTTGATGACATCTGGCATGATACCCATTTCGGGTTTGCTTGTTGCATGAGATCGTTAAAAGACAGATCAGAAGAGTTGTGATTTCCTGTAATAATACTATAGCTTAATTCGCTGCATTCATGGTCAAGAACATGCTCACGTAAAGTTTGAGTCGTGATGATAGCTTTTGCACCACTATGTTGAAGAATAAAACGAATTTCAGATTCAAGAAGCGAGGTATTGATGGAAACAACGATGCCTCCTATTTTTTGAGTGCCATAATAGGCAAATACAAATTCTGCGCAATTTGGCAATAGAAGTGCAACTCGGTCTCCCTGATGTATTCCTAAACCGAGTAACGCATTGGCGAAGCGATTGGCATAATCATTGATGTGTTTGTATGTGTAGGATTGATTTGCGTCAATTAAAGCGATTTTTTCTGCAAAAAGAAGACTTCCACGTTCAATATTTTGTGCAATGTTCATGTTTCATCTTCCGTTGTCAATTTATGCTAGCATCGATGACATTTGAGACTTTCAATAATCGAATGTAATGACTGAACGATATAACCATTTGTTTTAATATCTGCCGTTAATAAAGCAATATGTTCATCCAATGCTTGTTCATGGTCATTAAAAATATACGGACGATTATCTGATGGTGGTATGCCAACAATTTTTCGTATCGCTTCATATAATGGAATGGTTGCACGAGAAAGTGTTTTTCTGCTGTCATAACTTCCACAACATAAATACGACCGTAAATCCACCGATTGAACACCAAAAATTAAACAAATCGCTATGTATTGTTGAAAAATATCGATAGATTTGCGTGCGAGATTCGCTGAACCAAATCCCTGACTGTTGATGTTTTGATTAAATTGTTCTGCATGAGTTGGAAATCGGTCTGCCAATGAGTTGCCATAAAAACTGATCAGAGGCATCATTGAATTGGCTGAAATTTGAAGACCTTTAAGCCCTAAATTGACTCTTCTTGAGGGATTGCCTACCAGAGATGGTGACAGGCCGTTATTAAATTCAGGAGAAACGAGTAAGGCAATTTGCACATCCAAATGTTTGGCCAATAAACTCAGATAGTATCTTAACTGGTCCATAGATACGCCAATATACTGACCTAAAAAATTTCCACAATGATAGGTTACTCCAGATTCTGAATCAATTAACGGGTTGTCCGTAGGGGAATTAATTTCGATTTCAATTTGCTTGGCAATTTGGGTGAGTCCATCAATGATCGGCCCGAAATACTGAGGAATACATCTTAATGAGTATCGGTCTTGAATCAGGTCTTTTTCCCGATAACCATGATAGCCATCCAGTTCATTGTATATCAGATGAGAACCGTTCAGAAGGTCAAGCATT
>PDZT01000509.1 GCA_002753105.1 Deltaproteobacteria bacterium YD0425bin50
GAATCAACGCATTTGCAAGAAAAATAAATGCAGATGTTTGGGTCGTGGATACAGGGATTATACCAGATATTCAAATAGATACTGAGACAGTTGCTAAACTGAATAAAAAGTATCAGATTCGTATTGAGAAAGTGGGTAAAGGCACTGCAAATATGACCAAAGTGCCAGCCATGACTTTAGAACAAGCTGAACAGAGTGTCATGACGGGTTTCCGAATCGCTTCCGAGATGATTGCCACTGGGGTAGAACTTTTTGCAACCGGAGATATGGGAATTGGAAATACAACCCCTTCAGCCGCTATCGGTGCTGTCATCATCCAAGCCCCCATAGATAAAATGGTTGGCAGAGGAACAGGTATTGATGATGAACGGTTAGTCCATAAAAAAAAGATGATAACTCAAAGTATTTCGCTTCATCAACCGGATAGAACGAATGCCTTGGATGTATTATCCAAGATTGGCGGATTTGAAATCGGCGGTATTGCTGGTGTGATTTTGGCTGGTGCATATCATCAACGGCCTGTAGTAATCGACGGATTAATTTCAACTGCCGGTGCATTGATTGCCCATACGCTTTGTCCCCATATTCTTGATTATGTATTTTCGGGTCATTGTTCTGAAGAACCCGGCCATCAGGTCATGTTACAGTATTTGAATTTAGAACCCATTTTAAACCTTGGAATGAGACTTGGTGAAGGCACAGGCGCAGCCTTAGCCATGGGAATTATCGATTCTGCTGTAGCCATGTTTACAGAAATGATGACATTTGATCAGATGTATCAAATGGTGGGTCATACATAGCAGGTTTTCTAACTTATGAAATGTCTTCCCCTTCTTCTTCAACTGATTTGACTATCATGGATTTCGGTAACAAGCTAGCCATTTCTGCGCGGGATATGTCATAAAACCCAACACCTAACGGAGTGTTATTATATTTTACAATTACATATCCTGTTGAATCACAGTTTAGTTGTTGGCTTTGTTCAATCCGAATAGATCGACGTTCTAAATAAGCCATAAGTTGATCCGCTTTAAGGTCTATTGCGTTTTTTGTGGCAAAATGTCCAAATGCAGACGCACCCGAAGTGGTCAGTTGAGGGAACCGTGTCCTTACATGCAACATTGGTAAGCCTGTAATAACATTTGGCAGGCAAGGCGACGTATGGTTTTTGGGTGTAATATATATGTCACGGCTATTCTTATAAAGCATAGAGAGATCAACAAAACGTTGCTTTGGAATACCAAATCGTGATTCAAGAATTTCTGTATATTCATCAGTAGAACTGATCGGATGAAACGTTGATTTTACAAATGAATTACATCTGGGATCTCCAATTGGAAAACACTCGTCTTCTTTGGATGAATGGCCAGTTTTTTGGAGTAGGGCTACAAAAAAACCACCTGTATCATTGTGGTGAGGCCAGATTCGTAATGTGTTTTTCATTTCATCGGGATAGATTTCTCCCTGCCATTCCTTAAGTCCATGACTGGTTTTTAATCCGGGAAACTGAATCGGTAAAATTTGAATCATTTCAGGCATCTCTTTCATAACTGAATGAATTACGGATTCATTTTCTTCCGGTGCATAAGTACAGGTACTATAAACAATGCGACCCTGTGTACGACACCTTCGAATTGCCTGTCTCAAGAGCGATTGTTGTTTTCTGACTAACTCAGAACGATTATGTACGAAACGTGTTATGACATTAGGATATCTCCTTGATGTGCCTTCACAGCTACAAGGAACATCGACGACAACTGCATCAAAAGCGCCACCACTAACTGGATAATTTGAGCCATCAACACAGGTTACACTTACATTCATTAAACCAAGTCGGTTGATCATGTGGCGCACAGCTTTAAGTCGTATTCTATCAATATCATTGGCAACAACAGTTCCCTGATTGTTCAGAGCAACAGCAATTTGAGCGGTTTTATTTCCCGGCGATGCGCAAAGATCAAGTACCCGTTCATTGGATTTAGGATTTAAAATCAACACTGGCAACATGGAACTGGCTTCCTGAATATGGAAATGTCCGGCAAGGTAAGTCCAATGATTACCTAAGCCTTTGACATGTCCAATAATACGAAAAACATCCGAATGCCATAAAACCGGTTCAAGATTAAAGCCATCGGATTTTAGAATATTATGTAAATTATCTGATGATGTACGAAGTGTATTCGTCCAAATAAAATACGCCAGCGGTTTTGCTGAAATTGTTGTAAACTGATCCATGTCATCTACAATTGTTTTGTAACGTTCAAATTCAGTGGCTTCAGTTGCTTCACATCTTAACTTCATATTTCATTTTCATCCTAGGAATCATGACTGATATCTTTCTCATTTGTCTTAACTCACAGATTTTTAGTATTAAACATTGGGAAATGTATAGAAAAGCAAATGAGTTATTAAAAATTGCCTCCGTTTTGTTAATTGATTTGATAAAAAAGATCAAAACATTTATAAATTCTGCATTTAATTAATGACAGGAGTATGGTTATGAAAAAAAGAATATTATATGCCAATGCCAATTATGAAGAAATTGTTCAGGAAAATGGTTACTTTGTAGATAAAACAATTTATATTGAAAAACTCGAACCGATTAACAATCCTGTATTTCTTCGCCCGAGACGTTTTGGAAAATCGCTCTGGTGTAGGATATTAGAATGTTACTACAATATCAACCAGAAGAATGATTTTGAACGTTTGTTTGGGAATACCTATATTGGTCAGCATCCAACCTCTAAACATAATTCATATTTGGTACTACATTTAGATTTTTCAGTAATTGAGCCTACGGGTACGCTTGAAGCAATAGAAAAAAGTTTCAATCATACCTGCAATTCCAAGAACGATGTCATGCTTGTAAAATCTATGGCTTTTTTTCAGGGAAACGTTACGATTGATATGAAACTAAGTGCATCTTCAAATCTTCGTAACATACTGGATTGCATAGAAAAACATAATTTACCCCTTTTGTATGTGATTATATACGAATATGACAACTTTGC
>PDZT01000510.1 GCA_002753105.1 Deltaproteobacteria bacterium YD0425bin50
GAAGGCATTGAAGTCATCAATCAACAATTCAATGTACAGGAAACGAAAATGGGGTTTATTTATACACTTTATGGAGAGTTGTCAAATATAGTCTTTGAGGATGCTGAAGCGCTTAAACAATATATTCAAGGTCGATTATGTATTGATACGTTTGAATATATTCAAAACAATGTGTTATTTTTAAATTTAGGTTTTAATGAGCGGGCAACCATAAAATGGATAGAAAAATTTTTCTATCCCAAGATTGCAGCGTGCCATCCCAGAGGAGTCTATAATCGCTTATATTTTATTGAAGGCCAGTTTTTTTCGTGTATTTTTTTTGGGCATCACCATTGGGAAATTAAGGAATATGAAGAACCAGAATGCCCATTATGGTGGAACGATCATAAACCAGACTATTTAAAAAATTTCAAAATAAAATTAAGAAAACTGATTTCTCGTGCCTAATGAACATTCATGGTTAGTTAAACAATAATCAAGAATAATCTTATTTGTTAAACAGACCGCTTAATACAAAGAAAAATACACCAACTACAAGTAAGAGAATATACAGCGGCACTGTAATAATATAATTAAGTGAATTTTGTAGAACATCCCATGAAACATCTTTGATCCATTCAAATTTTTTAGGCTCAGCTAGGTCTAAAAGTCGAATATTTGTAAATTCTGACCCTGTTTTAGTAAATCCAGAAATTGCTTGAAAAAGAAACAAAACAAACGCACCTGCCCATGAGACACCACCAGCTAAATTGAGTTTTGACATATGTTCACCTATGTTGAAAGTTATTGTTATTTATAGTTTAACCATTGTCTTAGGTCTTAGGTGAATATCTCTATAACTCAAAAGAGATTATATTTCAATTAGCTTTTTGACTTTCCATCTACCAGTACCATCAAATCATTTACATAGGTCATCAGTTGTCCAGACTGGGCATTCAGTTCTTCGGAAGCAGATGCGCATTCTTCTGCGTTTGCAGCGCTTTGCTGAGTGGATTTATCAATATTGACAATTGCGATATTGATTTGTTCAATTCCCTGAGCTTGTTCATTGGATGCCTGAGTAATTCCACTCACAAACGTATTGATATTTTCTGTAATCTGAGCAATTTTAGAAAATCCTTCATGAGTTGTATCCACGCGTGCTGAGCTTTCTTGAATTTTTGTAATGGTGTCCTGAATCAGACTTGACGTATTTTTTGCAGCATCTGTAGCACGTTGGGCAAGGTTTCGCACTTCCTGCGCTACAACGGCAAAACCAGCACCTGCGCTTCCTGCTCTTGCAGCTTCAACTGCCGCATTCAAGGCAAGAAGATTCGTTTGAAAAGCGATTTCATCCACATTTTTGATTATTTTTGATGTTTGTTCACTTGATACAATCATTTGTTTCATGGACTGAATGAGGTAATCCATGGAATCGGAAGCTTTAGTCATAACCTGCTTTGCTTCCAGTGTAAGCGTATTGGCCTGCATTGCACTACTTGCATTTTGTTTTGTCATTGACGACATTTCTTCCAAAGAAGATGAGGTTTCTTCAATGGATGCAGCTTGTGATGATGCATTATCTGCTAGGGTCTGACTTGATTCTGAAAGTTGATTCGCCGCATTTTTTATTTGACCCGAACTGTCAACAAGTCCTTCAATTACACGATGTAATGGACGAATAATGCTACGAATGATTCTGATTGAAAACAGAATACCAATGATAACAGAAAATAGAGATCCGTAGAAAATTACTTTTTTGGACCATTGGATTTGATTTATCATGATTATGTTTTCTTTATCACGAATTGAAGCACACAGGGATTGAGTTTTTCGTGCAGATTCGACCATCGTATTTTCACATAGAGTTTTTTTATTTCGAATATCAACATAGTTATGAAATGTTTTTTCATAGGCATCTAATGCACCCAGCATTCTATCTACGTGCTGAAGATGTTGATTATTTACTTCTTGTTTAAAAAGAATCAGCAATTTTTTATTTTTTTCTATGAATTCGAATACCTTTTGTGCATATTCTGATTTGTTACGAATAATGTAATTTTTTTCATGACGTCTGCATTCTAAAAAATATCGGTTCAGTTGATGAATTGTGTCTCTTTGCTTAATAGCAGAATCTTCCATAATATCCTTATATATCTCAAGAAGTTGATCTGCATGAGAATGAAAGACTCTGGCTTGTTCAACAAATACTGCATCTGCTTTTTCTTGCAAATGAATGAATTCGACAAAATTATTTAATGTTTCTTTATAGAATTCAATCGATTGCACAATCGGTTCTATATCTTTCTCATTTATTTGTTTCTTTATATCTCTGGCTTGCGTTTTAAACTGTTGAATTTCTTTATGGATTTCATCAACATACATTGGATCATTACGTAGAATATAATTCTTTTCATTTTGTCGGATAACTTGCATAATTTTATCTATAGAATAAATGTTTTCAGAAATACTAACCTTGTGAACCACTGTTGTTAAAGAAATATAACTCATAATACAGCCAATCACAATTAATATGATCATAAACAAAAAACTAGCACCGATCCTAATTGTAAGTGAATACTGATAATTCATTATTACCTCCGGGAATTACAAAAATTACATGAATCGAATCGTCATTCCGGGGAACAACAGAAAACTGGTTAGGTTTTCTGTTGTTATACGAAAGTCTTTGTATATGAAAATGTAAATAGGCTTTATTTCTGGATTCCTGCTTTCGCAGGAATGACGGTTTGGCCTGTTCGTCATTCCCGCGTAAGCGGGAATCCAGATAAATTAAAACATATTTATCTCTCTGTGTACTAAAACTTTCATGCATCGTTGTGCCTTTTCAGGCATGAGGGTTCTCCGGAATGACGTGTCGTATTGTTGCTTTAAAGACATCTCCCCCATCCTTTAGATACGCCCGTATTTATAGATAGCTAAAAAGATACAATATATATACCAAACTTAAAAATTCAAAATATACATTTGAACTAACATATCTTTACAGTTATAATTTAATGAACTA
>PDZT01000511.1 GCA_002753105.1 Deltaproteobacteria bacterium YD0425bin50
GAATATTGATACCGGGCAAAGCAACAGGCAATGCTTGCTGGTTGATGATTAAATCATCTGAATGAATGTCGATCTGGTTAGTATGTGAAAGATACTGTGCTAATACAGTAAATAACCGCTCCTGATTAATGGGTTTGGTGACATAGGCATCCATGCCAGCTTCAAGACATTTTTCTTCATCACCTTTTAATGCATGAGCTGTCATGGCAATAATAGGTAATCTTTTGCTTGGGCTAAATTCAGTAGATGGATTATTTTTGATTCGGTTGTTTTCCCATTGACGAATTTGAAATGTTGCCATATGCCCGTCCATTTCAGGCATTTGTACATCCATTAACACTGCATCAAAATGACTGCGTTTCACAGCATCTACAGCCTGTCTTCCATTATTTGCAATTTCTACCTCAATACGGGCACGTTCTAAAATCGCCTGAAGAATACTTTGATTGACAACATTATCTTCAACAATCAATGCTCGGCATCCATTAAAATAAGGAGTTGTTTTGGCTAATGGTTTCTGAATCGAAAAATCGATGGGTTTCTGTTGCGAAAATAAGTCATTAATGACTTTTTGGAATATCGGAAAAATAAATGGTTTTGAGATAACTGCGTGTTGACCTAATTCTCTTTCAAAATTTCTTATAAACAATGTCGATTTGCCTATGGTAGTCATCAAAAGAAGTGGGGATTGTATGTTGTAATCAATCCGAATAGTTTTAATAAGATTTTCCCGTTCCTTTGTTATAAAATCAACATCAATCAGGATTAATTGGTAATTTTTTTCTGTTTTCGTCAGTGCATTCAATTTGCAGTTCAACTCTTCTTCTGAAACAGCAAGGTCAACATTAAATCCACTATAGTTCAACATGCGTTCAATAAACTGGGATATCTTTACATTCGTGTCTAGGATAAGTGCCCGTGGCAATTCTCCAAATTTATTATCTTCGATTCGTTGTTTATTTTTTTTATAGTTGAATTCAAACGCAAACTTAAATTGACTCCCCTTATGAACTTCGCTTTCAACATGAATTGTGCCGCCCATCATTTCAATTAAGCGTTTGGTTATCGTTAAACCTAAACCCGTTCCACCGTATTTTCGAGTTGTAGATGCATCCTGCTGTGAAAAAGGAACAAATAATTTTTCAAGATAATCCTGATTGATCCCAATTCCTGTATCACTGACCATACAATTTAATAAAACCGTATCCTCTCCAGTAAATTCGGCTTGAATGGATATACCGACAAATCCTTTTGATCCGGTAAATTTAATTGCATTACTGAGAAGATTGGAAAAGATTTGTTGAAGCCGTAAGCCATCACCAACCAAAATAAGTGGTACATTAGGTTCTATATCAACCCAAAAATCAATCTGTTTTTCTGATGCTTTTCCCACAAACATATCAATAAGAGAGATAAGCAGTTGATCCAGATCAAACAAACGATTTTCAAGTTCCAATTTTCCTGCTTCAATTTTTGAAAAATCAAGAATTTCATTAATAACACCTAATAACGTAATACCAGAAGATTGCACAATTTTTAAATAGCGTTCTAATTTGGGGTTAATATCTTCTGATAATGCGAGTTCTGTTGTCGCTATAACGCCATTTAATGGGGTACGAATCTCATGACTCATGTTTGCTAAAAAAATACTTTTGGCTTGGTTTGCAGCTTCTGCAGCTTCTTTTGCCAATAAAATTTCTTTATTGGCTTTGAGTAAGTCTCGAGTCCTTTCCTCGACTCGTGCCTCCATTTCTTCATATGCTCGTTGAAGTGCCAATTCTGCTTTTTTTTTATCAGTAATATCCTCGGCAAGTCCTTGTATGTGCGAAACAGCATCTTTATCATCTAACACTACACGTCCTTTTAAGGATACCCATATAATCGAAAGATCTCTGCGATACATTTGACATTCAAAATGGGAAATAAAGCCTTTTTTTTCTATTGTTTGGCGAAGCGTTTTATAATCATCAGGGATAACGAAAAGTTGAGCAGCAAAATCCTGTATCTCGTTCATAAATTCATCTTTTGAATGAAATCCCAAAATCCTAACCATCGCAGGATTTACATTCAAAATTCTAGCTTTAATATTCACTTGAAATATGCCTTCAATGGCATCTTCAAAAATACTGCGATATTTGGATTCACTTTCTTTTAATTGTATGGTTTTTTCTGATACCAGGTTTCTTAAACCCGTCTTCATTTCATACCATTCAAGAAATACTTTTACTTTACTTAATAAAATTAACTCATTGAATGGTTTATAAATAAAATCAACAGCGCCTGTCTGATATCCTTTTATTTCTTTGGTGTCACTATGATCAATTGCTGTAATAAAAACGATGGGGACATTCACTGTTTTTTCTTCATGACGTAAGATTTCAGCAACCTCAAAACCATCCATTTCTGGCATTTGTACATCTAAAATAATCAATGCGAAATCGTGATTCAGAGTCTGAACCAAGGCTTGGTTGCCTGAAGTTGCTTTGATAACTTCAGCATCAATTTTTTTTAAAATTTTTTCAAGCACATAAAGATTCTCCTGAACATCATCAACAATCAATATAGACGGTTTTTTTTTAACCATTTCGTTCCTCCTCCGATAACCGAATCAAAAACGGGGCGATATCATGAAGAGGTAATGTATAATCAATTGCCTGTGTAGATATAGCAGCAAGAGGCATTGTCGCCACTTCTGCATTACGTGGGTCTTGAACAATAGTTAATCCGCCTTTTTCTTTTATTTTTCGTATGCCTTCTTTCCCATCATAATTTGCGCCGGTCATCACAATGCCAATGAGTTCATATCCATAAGCATCCGCAGCGCTTTCAAACAACACATCAATTGAAGGCCGTGAATAATTCACCAATTCATCCACAGATAGAGAAAATATACGGGTGGATTCTATTAACAAATGATATCCTGCGGGTGCAATATAGACAACACCGGATTGAATCGGTTCTTTATCTTCGGCTTCTTTAACCCAAAGCTGACATTTATTATTTAAT
>PDZT01000512.1 GCA_002753105.1 Deltaproteobacteria bacterium YD0425bin50
CTGAACAACGTCAACATCGTCTATACCGCGACCAAACGTATTGACAAACAGTTCATTGCTATCTTTAAACCCATTGGGTGTATTTTTAAATTCCCTTAAGTAATCCTGATCACTGACCCAATCAATATCCAGTTTACTCGACAGTCCATAGGGCAATTCATGATCCTGTTTTAACCGAATCCAATATCTGGAGGTATGGGTTCGAGGCCAATGGGTTTCACCACGATCTTGATATCCCCAGTCATTTTGACGTTGTTCAGTACCATCATCCGTTTTTTTATCTTTAAATCCATCTGCCATTAGCATGAGTTGGCTAGTGCGAGAAAATAAATGGCGATATTCAACACCAATATTTTCTCCTCGTGTATGCATATGGTTTGCAGAAAACGTAATATCAGCCTGATCATTTATTGCCCAAAAAAAAGGTTGATTATAGGTAAATCCTTTTCGTTTTGAAAACCCTAGCTTAGGCAGCAACAATCCTGTCTGTCTCTTAGTCTTGATTGGGAAAACCATCCAAGGAATATAAAAAATCGGAATATCTTTGACCCAAAATGCTACATGGTTGACAAATCCATAGCCTTCTACTGTTAAGCTTAAATCATTGCCGGTAATTTTCCAGTCTGGATTTTCACCATCGCACGTAGTTAACCGTGACTTATAAATGGTATAAGTATTTTTGCCTGTTTTTTGTATCTTATTTCCATTGATGTACAGATGAGTATGATCAATAAACATTTTTCCGCCATACAGGGTTCCAATCTCTTCGTTTAGGTCAATATCCATCTCATCGCAAGACAGACGGTCTCCATCTGATTGAGTTATAAATACATTCCCTTTGGCAAATGCTTTTTGGGTGTCATGGTCAAATCGAATATAATCTGCATAAAGTGATGTGGTTTCATGTTCAATCGTTACATGCCCTAATGCCTCATAGTGCTTATCATTCATATCATAATTAATCCTGTCAGCAAAAATTCTCCAAGGCGATTTGGAGTTTTGCTTATAACTGGGATTCATTTTTTGTATCGTTTCAGCAAATCCATTCAGTGGAATGCTTAGAATACATAGGGTGATCAAAAGGTAGTACAGGAAGTTAAACATGATCGTGATACAGCAAAAAAGATAATGAATATGAAAACGTTGAAAGATAATTGATATGCACTATGTAAAAAATGTTTAATGTATGACGTAACAGGTATAAAAAGTCAATATTCTTGTTCAGTTTTCACTTTTAATCATCGAGCAAAAATTAGCAGTAAAAGAAGCCAAAATGAGTTTCTATCATCCCAAATCACCAACCATTTTTAATTGACACACATCCAAAAAACTGAGATATTGCTAAGTTATTTATCTACTTAAGAACGGAGAACCCGAAGCATCTGACCTTGTTTTGAACCTGAAAAAGCTTATATCCGTATTTAATCCGACAATATCTCTGGCTGTTTTGGAAGAACATATTGACGCATTTGATTTTGATGAAGCAATTCCGTGATTGTCTGAACTATGATTCGTCTGATTTATGTGATTAACTATGATAATCATGGCAATCACATAAATCATAAGAATCACAGTTCAAGACATTTATGTGATTAACTATGATAATCATGACAATCACATAAATCAAAAGAATCACAGTTCAAGACAGAAAGAAAGGAGGGGATAAATTAATTTGAATTAACGATAAAATTTATTTCATCAGTATCATCAATTGCATTTTTTTACTAATTAATACACAAAAAGATGGCGGTATCAAAAAGGAGGCGTATGACAAGGCTTAACAAAAACATATTCTTGAGTTCCCTGATGTTCATTTTTTTAGTATCTGCAGGGTATGCTGAGACAAAAAAATTACGAGTTGTTTATACAGATTGGTTTCCATATACCTATCAGGAAAAAGGGGAAGCGCTTGGATTTGAGATTGAGATATTCAAAGCGGTTATGAAAAGTATGAATATTGAAACCGAATTTACGAATTATCCGTTTCAGCGATGTGTGAAGAGTCTGGAAACAGGAACAGCAGATGTGCTGATATCCTATATGAAAAACCCTGACAGAGAAAAGTTTAATGATTTTCCAGATACGCATATCAGTCTTTCAAAAACATCTTTGTTTATGAAAAGTGAAAAAAATATTCCATTTACAGGAAATTATCAGGAATTAAAAGGGTACATGATCGGTATCGTCAAGGGCTTCAGTTATGGTGAAGAGTTTGACAAAGCAGATTTTTTAAAAAAAGATAATGCCACAGATACTCAGGTACTCATTAAAATGCTGATGAATGGAAGATATGATTTAATTGCTGAAAACCAAGCTGTAATCAATGCCAACGCTATGAAAATGGGAATCAAAGATAAACTAAAATCGATTGAACCGCCCATTCATAACAAGAAATTATATACAGGGTTTGCAAAAGTGAACAACCTGAAACAAGTATGTGATGATTTTTCTAAGGCGCTTGCAGAATTTAAAAAAACAGAATCCTATAAAAAAATATTAGAAAAATACGGGATTAATCCTTTAGAAATGGAAACCAACTAGGTATTATCCGAGTAGGGAACAGGAATGCCTGTTCCCTAGCTGTTCTCTACAATCGATGTGTTCAATTATGAAAAAAAATACGTCAATATCGATAAAAAAAAGCATTCAGACACGTATAGGCATTGTCCTAGTGCTTCTGATTACTATTAGTCTTAGTCTTTTCGGTTTCTATCAATATATTCAGATGAAATCCGAGATAACAGCAGAACTACATGCCATTGCACAAAGTACCATCGCACGCCTTGCGCAACAGTTAGCTCGGCCTCTATGGTATTCTGACAATGAATGGATCAAAGAGACCATCCACTTTGAGATGATGGAAAAAAGAATTTTTGCAATTTATGTCGCGGGTGAAGGAAATATTGTTGAAGGAATTCAACGTGATTCGCAGGGAAAGCTCATTCCAATGACAGAAAAAATATCTGGGGATTTTATTGTTGAGTCCAGCAAAATCGAAAGTAGTA
>PDZT01000513.1 GCA_002753105.1 Deltaproteobacteria bacterium YD0425bin50
AAGAAGAGGCCTTTACACTGATTGGGTATTCAGATGAATTTGTAAATGCGTTGGAAAAACGGTTGGCTGTATTAACGAACCAAGTTCTACATACAGAAAAAGAAATGCTTTTACGTGAGCAGGATATGCAGGCTTTTTTAAAACAAAATAAGCCTGAACAATCACATGAAATGATTGACACTCACCTAAAAGAATTACATCAAAAAAAAGACATGATTCAACAAGAGATAGAATCTATCAAAGTGAATTTGGGGGTTTTAAAAAACCAACTTCTGCGAGTTGAAGAACTTCAGCAACAAAAAAAACAATTAGAAAACCAAGGGGCATCATGGTTTATTCTTGATGAGCTTTTGGGACATAGTCAAGGGAAAAGTTTTCGACAGTATGCGCAGACATTAACATTAAACCACTTGGTTACGCTAGCGAATGACTACTTAAATCAGTTTGCTCCAAGATATCGACTGTTTAAAAAACAAGGGGACAATTTAGATATTGCAGTTATTGACAGGGATCAGGCAAATGAAATTCGTAATATCAATACATTGTCTGGCGGGGAAACCTTCTTGGCATCATTGGCGCTTAGCCTTGCACTTTCGCAATTGTCAAGTCATAAGGAGTCCATTCACACCCTGTTTATTGATGAAGGCTTCGGATTATTAGACACAGACACGCTTGACCATGCGTTGGCCGCACTTGAACTGTTGCAAGCTCAAGGTAAGGTTATTGGTCTAATTTCGCATTTACCTGTCATACAAGAACGAATTGCGTGTCAAATCCGTGTTGTCCCTCAAGGCGCAGGTCGTAGCCTTGTATCTCTATAAACTTTCAGATAAATAATTTCACGGCGTTATCGGTCGGAGATATACTAAATGTATTATCTCCTCCCTCTAGCCTTGTGAAATTAATTATCTGAAAGTCTATATGAATTATGAATTATTCGAATAGTTGACGATATTTTTTTTGTTATATATATCGGTCAATAGGTTTTGGTTTTAAATTTTGTATAAAAATAAAAAAAAGGAAACGTATGCAAACTGAATCATCTATTTATATCGAAACACTTACGAATGCGATATCGTTTATTAACTCCCATCAAGGCCCCTTAATTCAATTATTGTATAGCGTTGTTGAATCTCTGGATGCAAGCATTGATCCGTTAATGATTATCGATGATATGATAAAACAGGGTGTTGACATCTCTTTGGGAAACCAAATAGAAGCGCTTATACATCATGACCAAAAAAATAACAAACAACATAGCTATCTTATTATCAATGGAGGAGTTCATCGGTTTTCAGTTCTTACAGGTACACTCAATGAAATCGCTATTGATATTCGAAATTTTCGAAGTAAAACCGGAGCAATTACGTTAGATCCGGGGTTTGGAAATACTGGCGCCTGTGAAAGCAAGATTACTTTTGTTGATGGGGAAAAAGGCATATTGCGGTATCGAGGCTATGATATTACTGAACTTTCAGAAAACAGTTCGTTTATTGAAACCGCGATGTTATTAATTTTTGGTGATCTGCCAACACCAAAAGAACGTGCTGATTTTCGGCGTATGCTTACAGATAATGAAATGCTTCATGAAGATTTACATCATCATTTTAATGCATTTCCACCTCATGGAAATCCAATGGCCTTACTTTCAGCAATTTTAAACACAATGGGCGCGTATGAGCCAGAATTGTTTGAACTCGAAAAAGAGGATAAATTCCCTTTACTTGTAGCGAAAATTATGAGTAAAATTCGCACAATTGCTGCCAATACTTATAATAAAACCATTGGACATCCTCTTGTATATCCTGATCCTAATTTACGGTATTGTGAAAATTTTTTGCACATGATGTTTTCTATTCCAAATAAATCATATAAACCCATTGAAGCTGAAATTGATGCTTTGGAAAAAATATTCATTTTACATGCAGACCATGAACAAAATTGCTCAACATCTACAGTTCGTATGGTAGGCTCTTCTGAAACCAACTTGTATGGATCAATATCTGCTGGAGTGAATGCGCTTCGTGGCCGTTCACATGGTGGTGCTAATTCAGCAGTAATTGAAATGCTCGAAGAAATCAATAAAAGTGGTGAAAATGTAAAGCAGTATATTGAACGCATCAAAAAAGGCAAAGCACGAATAATGGGATTTGGTCATCGGGTATATAAAAATTTTGACCCGCGCGCAAAAATATTAAAAGCATCTGCAGAACAGGTACTTACAAAGCTAAAAATTAAAGACCCGCTGCTTTCGATTGCTGAAGAACTTGAAGCCGCAGTGCTTGAAGACCCTTATTTCAAAGAAAGAAAACTCTATCCTAACGTTGATTTTTATTCTGGCATTGTGCTTCGAGCATTACGCATTCCTGTGAACATGTTCCCGGTAATATTTGCTATTGGCAGAACCCCGGGTTGGATTGCACATTGGCGGGAGCAAATGAGTGATAAACAGTTACGTATTGCTCGACCTAGACAATTATATACAGGGACACCTCACCGAACCTATATTTCGATTAACCAGAGATAATCTAAGTACACAGAACGCTAAATACTCATCCGATTTTCTGGATACCAGCTTTCGCCGGTATGACGATTGACAGGATCGTCCGATCGTCATGCCGACGAAAGTCGGCATCCAGAAATAGAAACGAATTTACCGTTTCCTGTACTAAGTACACGAAACGGCAAGTTCGCATCTACAATTGTGCTTCGAGCATTACGCATCCCTTCGAATCAGGTCAATGCTTTTGAACTTAATATGCTAACGGATATAATCTATAAACGATTAAAAAAAGTCGCAATCCCTTTCAGATTTATAGTTTTTTATAATAATTTCAATATATTATGTTATATATAATATTTTCTTATACCCACCCTATACCGTTTTTTATGAGTTAAATAAAATATGGATTTGTGAAGCAGAGTGAAGGATAAAAAATTAAGCATGGTGTGATAACGGTTTAAATGTTAGGGTGTATCCTAAAGCATTCATC
>PDZT01000514.1 GCA_002753105.1 Deltaproteobacteria bacterium YD0425bin50
GGATTCAAGCCCGATTTGTTCACATACACTACCCCATTCACCTAACAACCCGGAAATGGTTTCATTTGGTGAACTTCCACCGTATTTCCATGAAACCAGAAGCGTGTTTTCTGGCTTTTGATCCACCCATTCAAATAGAATTTTTCCGTATTGGGCATTTTTTGAGCGTCCTACATAGCAAGGCTTTTTTTCATCTGTAAGCTCAAGCAATTTTTGCAGTTCGGCAGATTCCCCTAAAATATGACCTTCAAAAATTTGATTCGGTGCAATAGACTCATAGTTAAAAATAATCCCTTGTTTAGATACGCCTTTTTCTCTGTCTCGTGCATGATGAAAATTCAGAGATGTTTCTACAGTTTTTGTCTGAAGTCTATCATTGCCGACTTTTTCGTAAAAAAAATTCGGTACACAGAAGCTGTCTATGGATTTTGTCTGAATATCCTTTAAGTTTTCATCATCCATATATAAAAGATTGTATATAGTCTTATCATCATTTTTCTCTTTTTGAATTGAAAACGGAACCGGAACATAAGGAACATCTTTATCATACTTATCTTTGGTACAAATATACGCATGGCTGATTTTTAATTTTCCGTTCAAAAACCAGTTGTAAAAATCCTTGTCTGTATGGGCATCGGAAAGATTTTTTTTCATAATGATCTGATTTGCCAAAATGCCGAGAACAGAAGTTCCGGGTATGTATCGTTCCGTTGTCACCCGATTCATATCTCCGGCTTTGGATGAGATAACAATCGGAGACAACGTTGTGATTTTGTATCTTATGCAGTGCATCGTTCCTCCAGTTTTTTTTGAATGTGGAGTTCTTGCCCATTGTCCAGCAAAGAACACTGAATTTCTCCAAAACCCCGATTTCGTTTTGTTCCCATAAAACGAAAATTCAGACATGCAAGCATCAGCGTATCGAGAATACTATCCGTTTCATTTTCAATCTGAATTTCCCCGTAAAATTCTATATCTTTTTTGATTACCCGAATCGTTCGCAAAGAACCATCTTTTGCAATGCCGTTTTCAATCGCTGTCTGTTGGCGGATTTCCGTAAACGTTTGAAGGATACGTTCTCTTGAAAGTATTTCAGGATACGTGTTGGATTTCAAATAATAATCCAGCCATGTTTTCGTGTTGTGATAATCATCAATGGTCAGATTTGAGAAATAAACCGTACCCGATGTTGCGCTGCCAATTTTCCCAAAGGTGGTTTCAATATCGATCTGAAATAAGATACTCGAACGGTTAAACATCTCCTCAACTTCATTTGCCGAATCCAGTAAACAGCCCTTGATTCTCTTTGATGGAACAAACGGGATTCCCGTATCATCAAACACGATATCTGTATCAATCAAGGCGCCGAATCCTTCACCTGAACCGATCAGGGTAGGAGACAGGAGTTTGAGTTTAATCTGATAGGTTTTCATTTTCCTCCTTTATATTCATTCAATTCAAAATCTGGATAAAATTCCATCAGTTCAATCATGTCCAAATAAGGAGTCGTATTGTTATCAAACAGTTTTTCATGATAGTTTCGTCCGGGAATTTTAGGAAGTTCTCTTTCCCGATGTGTCATTTCCTGAACAAATTGTTTGGCGGCTTCTTCTGAAAGCGTCAGTACCTGTCTGAGTTCATGAATCTTGGTATTTGGGATTTCTTTTCTGAGGAATGCGGTGTTTTTAAGAAACAAATCAAACCCATATTCATCCCATTGATCTGTCAATTTATATGGACGATAAATAAGATTTTGCTGATACGCATTGACATATTTTTTGCGGATTTCTTCAAGTGTGCCGGCAAGTCCGCTCATCGAGATATGAAAATCCAGATAGGAACATGAATCACCGTTTTTTCTTCTCTTTTGTTTGGCATTTCCGCATAATGCGTCTGCCAACTCATATCCTCTGTAAAATGGGTATTTGGTTTTTATAATGGCAACGCCTGCGCATGCTGTCAGCTTTTGCTTATCGCTTACCGGCTGTTTTTCAAAACTTTCGATAAACCGTTTTGAAAAATAGATTCCTAATTTGCCGTCACATACAAAGGTAATATCATCACCGCCAAGAACAATTGGCCTCAAGGGTAGAACCTTTTTGTTATCATCCTTAGGATACTGGTCAAATCCTAATGATTGCATGATGTCGTCATATCGATTTACACTATGAGTCAATACATCACGAAAAGCATTTTCAGCCGCATCATTCACTGTTTTCGATAACGCTCTTAGCTTTTCAAAAGAATCCATAGCGTTAAATCGTTCTGCCATGTCGTTTCCATCGATATGAACAATGGCAATATGGCTGTCTTTTCCACTGATTCCGCCCAATTTTTCTAATTCATTCGTAAAGCAGAATTCATCTTTCAGAATGGCTTTATATTTCTGATGAATCGCTTTCTGACTGCGTTCTGCCGCTTCAAGTTTAGCATGGGAACCTGCTGAAACATACTCCTTAATCTGTTCATTCCATATATCCATAGAATATCCACTATGGGAACATTCCGCAGTAATACCATGACGGGGAATCACGGTTTCAGGAACATACATGGATTTATGTTCACGTAACTGTTGAAACAGTTTTTCTTTGCTATCGCAAAAATGATTAAAATCAAACTCACCTAATGCAACAGCCGTAACAATTCCCGGTGCATCAATTAGAAGTGATCTTGTCCAGTCTTGGATAAATTTTTTTGCCGTTGCTTCTTCCGCAAATAACAACAGCGCATTGCCGCCTCCAATATAACCGACTTTAAAAATTTCGTTGTCCTGCGAACAATTTTGATAAATCTCCTCTACAAGGAAAGACGCTCCAAGGTTTTCCTTCAACTGGTTGCTCTGAAAAATATATTTCTGAATAGATACCGTATCCAGCAAAACAGCGTAACGTGCATTCATTCGATTTACTCCTTCTTAAAAAGAAATGTTTCAATTTCAGAAACCAACCGTTCTTTCTTTAAATCATCGACACCCAAAACCAGAATGGACGTC
>PDZT01000086.1 GCA_002753105.1 Deltaproteobacteria bacterium YD0425bin50
TGATCTCGATGATTAATCGAAATTGCTTTTCACTTTCAGATAAAATGTCTTTGACTTTATGAAGTAAATTTTCAGTTATACTATCAGAATGCTCTAAATTTACATCTATTAAGAGTTTTAAATCCTGATTTTCTCGATTCAGAGCAGCAATGTCTTCTCGTAATCGAATGACTTCTGTTAAAAGTGAGTCTTTTGACTGTTCTAATTGCATTTTGCTACCATCGTATTGATTTAAGTTATTATTTCAATTGCCCACAATAACCACGCGACATTTGCGCATATTGGAAAGGAGTTCAAACGCACTTCTTACTTTTTGCGCATCCCCATTACTGATGATCACATCTACGCCTCTCGGTACCACAAGTTTGAGTCCTTTAATAATTAATGGATTGTCAAGGATTCGTGAATCTTTTAAGGCGACCTCAATATCACGATAATATGCACACATCCCTTGTTTTATGGCATATTCCCGACTAGCGAATACAGGGCCGAAAACTTGTTGTCCAGATTCATCAAGTATTGAAAAAGACATCGCTGGAGATAAGAATAACCCCCGGGCATCTACAAGTAATCCACTATATTTGTTTTTTTGTGGAGCAGTGTTATCAAGTTCATCTTGTTTAGGAACAGATGGATTTTGCTTTAACGATATAACAGAATCTAATTGTTTTATATCTGCAGGTAATACGAATTCAGAAAAATCACCATGTAAATTCATCTGTAGTATCACTTGCGAAGATACATCAGGTAAATACGGACTCTTGATCATTTGAGAATGGTTCACATATGTTTTGATTTTTGGCAACATCGAATGATCTTGCTGAACAATATCTCTTACCCATAGATGAGAACTGACCCTGACTTGTAAAAGGGTTTTTAAAAGATGATCCAAAGCGATTTGTTGCGCTTGAGCAATAGGATCATCACATTCGCGTTGATTTTTTGTGACAGGTACCTTAATTCCTTCAGACTGAATATAGCATTTTGACCAATTAATAGTGCCTGTATCAAAAGATTCTATGAATTCCTGTAAGTCGTTTGCGTGTATTTCTGTTATTAAACATGTCAAAAGAAGAAAAAAAAGTCCAAAATGCATCGGTTTATCCTTAACCGCTTTGTAGATTTTCCCAAGGCCAGACTCGAGATAAATTATCATATATGATCATCAAGTTAATCCTTTAATCATGTGAATCAAGGTTCAAGATGATTTTCAACGTTTCTTTGGCCTCTGTATAATCATAATTGTTGATGTGATGTTTCAGTTTTTCAAAAAATCCCTTTTCAATACATGTTGATAATTCAGCCATCAAAGGACGGATAACTCCGGGATCAGAGTTATCTATAGCCTCTATAAGTTGATATAACATGTTTTGTAATTTGACATTATCCACTTGGTGTTGAACTGAATGAGCGCCTGACTCAGAATTCTCAGGTGATGAAATCGAGTTAATTGATTCGATAACAGTTGTCAGTTCTGCCACAACGTATTCTATGTGAGCTTGATGAACAGAAGAATCTTTACATGCAAATTCAAGCTCTTTTGAATATGTTTCTAGTTTTAATGCTCCGATATTTGAACTACTCCCTTTAAGACTATGTCCCATATGTTGCAACTGAGCCCAGTCCTTGCGAATAAATGCATCTTGAAGCGTTTTGGCAGTCAATAGATTATTTTTTACAAACCCCATTAAAATGTCTTTAAATATATCCGGATCAATATCCAGCGCATCCAGCGCTTTTTTAATTTCAATACCGGGCAGGGAATTGGGTAATTTCGAATAATTTATATTTGAAAAAAACACGTTGTTCCCCTGATGGTTGTCATGAGTTGAGATCATTTTGGGTTGAATGAATTTCAGCAGGGTTTCAAATAACACTTGTTGTTTAATAGGCTTGGTCACATATCCATTCATTCCAGCTTGAATACATTTTTGTTTATCTCCAATTAAAGCATGAGCTGTCATTGCAATAATGGGTAAATCAGCAAATTCAGAATATTTTCGAATGGTACGGGCAGCTTCATATCCATCCATAACAGGCATCTGCATATCCATGAGTACTGCATCAAATGGCTCAGAATGTACTGCTTCAACAGCCTCTTGACCATTATTCACAACTTCAACACTAATCCCAACACTCTGGAGAACCGCTTGGGCTATTTCCTGATTAGTTACATTATCTTCTGCAACAAGAATCCGTTTTCCCTCAAGTTGGTCTTTATATATCGAAATATGAACAGATTTTTTTTCTATTTTTGTTGTTCGATCGGTTGTTTTCCCAAAAACATCCATAATCGCGTCAAAAAGGGTTGATGGATTGATGGGTTTATAAATAATTGCATCAATACCCATTTGTTCTGCTTCTGCTATATCTAGTTCAGATCCAAATGCGGTTAACATCAGGATTGGCAGCTTAATTCCGATTTCACGGATAGATTTTGTTAATTCGATACCATCCATTTCAGGCATCTTCCAATCCAATATTAACAAGTCAAATGGATGTTGCATCAGTTGGTTGATATCAAGTCTATCCAGTACTTCTTGGGCAGACGAAAAAGTTTCAACCTCATACTCAAATGATTTTAATATTTTTTCACTAATCATCAGATGATCCGGTGAATCATCCAAGACAAGTACTCTTAATTCTCTGATATCATGTGGAATGTTAAACAATTCCTGTTGGTCTTGTTTTTTGAGTGTTACAACAACATAAAAAGTCGTGCCCTGATTAGGAGCACTTTCTATCCAAATGCAGCCGTGCATTAATTCCACAAGCTGTTTGCTAATATGAAGGCCTAATCCTGTACCACCAAATTTTCTGGATATCGAAGCATCTGCCTGACTAAAAGCTTCAAACAATTTGGGCTGGTCTTCTGGCCGAATCCCAACACCTGTATCTTTAACAAAAAATTGCAATGCAGAATAGCCTTCCTCGATAGTTTTCGATATGGGAAGGCCATCTGGAATCTCAAGCAACTCATTGACACCAATCGTAATTTTCCCTCCATTTGGCGTAAATTTTACAGCATTTCCTACAAGATTATTAATGATTTGCTGTAATCTAAATGAATCACCTATAAGGCTAAATGGAATTTTAGGATCAATATCAACAAGAAGATCAATTCCTTTTTCGATGGTTTTATGGATAAACACATTCATGATGTCTTCCATAAGTACATCCATACGGAAAGGAATACATTCAATATCCAATTTGCCGGATTCAATTTTGGAGAGGTCTAAAATATCACTTATAATTCCAAGTAATGTATAACCCGAAGATTCAATCATTTCTAAATAACGCCGAAGCTTTGGACTACAGTTTTCTTTTAAAGCCAAATCAACTGAAGCAATGACGCCATTCATTGGAGTACGAATTTCATGGCTCATATTTGCGATGAACTCACTTTTTGCCTGAGTAATACGGTCTGCTTCAGCTTTTGCCTGTTGTAGAGCTATATTAGTTGATGTAAGCTCTGTTGTTCGCTGTTCAACACGGTCTTCCAATTCCTTATGGGAAGTTTTTAATTCAGTAATTAATCCCTTTAATTGAGTAATCATGTAATTAAAGATCAATGTTAAACGGCCGATTTCATCATTGCTTATCACCGGAATGTTGACGTTCAG
Source organism: Deltaproteobacteria bacterium YD0425bin50 (assembly GCA_002753105.1). Classification (GTDB taxonomy): domain Bacteria; phylum Desulfobacterota; class Desulfobacteria; order Desulfobacterales; family YD0425bin50; genus YD0425bin50. The sequence goes on from PDZT01000086.1 coordinate 3,624, forward strand.
ATTTCCTTCAGCTACTTGTTCAGCCCCTATGGTAAGCATTTCTAATGGCTTTGTGATCCATCTGGCTAAAAAAAGAAATCCACTAATCATCAGAATAATTACAAAAAAAGAAATCAACAATAACCAATAAAGCATCTGATGAATATTATGGTAAATCTCATCGATGCTATTACTGGCTAAAATATACCAGTTCCATGACGCCATAAAATGAAATCTGGCAATATATTGTTTTGTATTCATTTCATATTGAAGATTCCCGCTTGCCTTTGCAAATAATAAGTTAAACCATGGAGAATCTTTAACATTTTTTCCCTGTATGTCCTGTTGAGGGTGAAGTATAACCTTTCCAGTGTTATCGATCACCCATATAAACCCGCCATTCGGAATCCTTACAGTTTTTAAATCAGCGATAGCCATTTTTTGTGCATGGTTGACTTTTTCAGAAAGACCAATAAAATTTAATTTATGAAAATGGCTTTGATACTTATCAACAATGCTGATAGCATCATCAAGTCTGGATTGAAGGCAATTTTCTGCTAATTTCGTAATGGATTTATAGGATATAACATAGCTGATATAAATTGATCCAAAGAACGTTAACAGTACTAATGGCAGCGTGATTAATAAAATTTTTGTATAAATATTGATAACGGGTCGATACATGATACGCAAATCGTTTATAGTGTTTAAAAAATTGCTATTTTAATTCAGTGTCATAGCTGAAATCGTTTCTTAAGGCTATCGGCGGCGCAAGTATTTCTGACCAGATGATTGCATCTGCAAGGTGATTTTCAAGGGACATACTTCTATACATTTTTTTCCCCTCTTGGTGATCAGCTTGGTGGTGAGTCGGAGTTGCCTGTTGTGTCAACTGGGCCTTTGATGGGTTCGTTGATGTTTCAGTTATCCGAGACGTTTTTTTGGTGTGCGTCGATTCAGGTTTTATCTGTGGAGAAGCGTTCATCTGAGCAGATTGTGGTTGTTTGTGCTGTGGAATCTGCTGTTCAAGTTGTTGCTGCATTTGAACCCGAAGGGTCTGGATCATTGATTTTAAACCTGTTTCTTTTAGTGAATCAGAATTCTTTTGATTTGATTTTGTCTTTTGAGTGAATGCTGATATCAGCCAAATAGCAGCGATCACAATAAAAATAACTATATCTGAGTTCATAGCCACTCATTCCTTTACATTTTTTTACTTTCTTGTTCAGATTTGCCAATTCGGTCGCGCATGTGTGTATCTGACATAATATTCTTTAATTTATAATAATCCATAACACCGATATTGCCTTTACGGAACGCTTCTGCAATGGCAAGCGGAATTTCAGCTTCTGCTTCCACGACTTTTGCACGCATAGCTTGAACTCTGGCAATCATTTCCTGTTCTTCAGCAATGGCCATAGCTCTGCGCTCTTCAGCTTTTGCCTGAGCAATTTTTTTATCTGCTTCTGCGCGATCTGTTTCAAGCTCTGCGCCAATATTTTTTCCCACATCAACATCAGCAATGTCTATCGATAAGATTTCATATGCTGTTCCTGAATCTAAGCCTTTTTCCAATACCCTTTTGGAAATACTATCCGGGTTTTCCAAAACTTTTTTATGGGTTTCAGACGATCCAATCGTCGTAACAATGCCTTCACCCACACGGGCAAGAATGGTTTCTTCTCCAGCACCTCCAACCAACCGATCAATATTGGCTCGAACCGTTACCCGCGAAATTGCTTTTAATTGGATGCCATCTTTAGCCATTGCAGCAACCAATGGCGTTTCAATGACTTTGGGATTGACACTCATTTGTACAGCTTCTAATACATCTCGGCCAGCAAGATCAATGGCTGCTGCACGGTTAAATCCCAGTTCAATATTTGCTTTATCCGCAGCGATTAATGCCTGAATGACTCGTGAAACATGACCGCCTGCAAGAAAATGAGATTCCAATTGATCTGTAGGAATTTCTAATCCAGCTTTAACAGCCATAATTTTGGATTCCACTATTAATTTAGAAGGAACTTTTCGAAAACGCATAAAAATAATATTTAATAAGCCAACATGTGCACCGGAAACAAGGGCTTGAAGCCATAATGAAAGTGCTGATCCAATAAAATAGAGAAGAACAATACCAGCGATAATGACAACAAAAATAATAATCGACGTAAATTCCATCACATTCTCCTTTACCTTTTCTGGGTTACAATGATTTGATTCGCTTTAACCGCAATAACTTCAATTGCTGTACCTTTATAAATATATTCACCTCGGGTTACCACATCAAGTCTTTTATTGTCAATTTTAGCAATTCCTGAAGGTCTTAAATCACTTGCTGCGATGCCTTCTTTACCTAAATAGGCCGCCATTTCAGGTGGCTGACTTGTTACCCCATCTTCTTTTTTTAAACAGTTATGCAGCGTAATTGACGATTTGGCCAACCATTTAAACCCAATAATAACAATGATCGGAATTAGGATGAGATCGCCAATGATCATCCATATACCCATATCTACAGAAACGTTGACAATCATAAGATATATTGAGTATCCTAATGAACAAACAGCTATAATCGACAACAATCCTGCTGATGGAATAATGATCTCTGTAAAAACAACGATAATGCCAAGAAGTTGCAATAAAATGGATACATATAATGCGTTCATATCATAGCTTCCTTGAGACCACAAGCACGTTGCCTTTGATTTCAGAAATAACAATTTCTGAACCTTTTTGAATATATTCACCGTCAGAAACCACATCAAAAATATCAGATTTTATACTCATTTTCCCTGATGGACGTAAATCGGTTAATGCAATTCCAGTGTTACCTATTTTAGCTTGTTGAGACACAGTGGAATGGGCATGAGAGTCAGATAATGTGCTAGCCAAATAAGAACCACGAGTTGTTTTTGGAATAATCAGTCTGAAAAAAATCAATGAACATATTAGCCCAACACCAAATGAACTAACTATCCATATAAGATTTTTGATAAACAGTTTCATTTCCCATGGATAGGACGGATTTGGAAGTACGAAATCCTGCAATGTCAATACCATGCCAATCGTAATGCATAAAATTCCAGAAATTCCCGCAATTCCAAAACCCGGCAATACAAGTATTTCAAATCCCAAAAAAATAATTCCAAGAAGAATAATAAGTAATTCCGTATAATTAGCCAATCCAACAAGATACTGATTCCAGAATACCAGCCCAAGGCAAATACATCCAACAATTCCGGGAAGACCAAATCCCGGAGCTTTGAATTCCATGTAAAGACCAGCAAGACCAATCATTAATAAAATGGGTGAAACTGAAGCAATCCATCTGACAAGAGATTCTGACCATGTTTGTTTACGCTGAATTATGTCATAATCATGAATACCTGATTGAGCAAGATAGTCTTCAATACGGTCAACGCTCATTTTTGAAAATTGAAGATCCTTGGCTTCTACATCATTCATGGTTAGCAATTCATCTTTGGCTACTACTGTTTTCTTTGAAACAAATTTTTTCTTTTCTTTGTCTTTCAGTTCATTATAATCCCGTGAGTCCATAAACGTGACGCTGCCGTTGGCATCTTCTAACTTATAGACTTCCATTTCTGCAGTAACCATTGCTTCTGCAAGTACCTGAGGATATCCATTACGTATGGCAATAGAACGAAATGTTGCGCGGAGCGGTGATTGAAATTTTTCACCCAACATTGTTGGACCTTCATTGGAAAACATAATAGGCGCACAATCACCAATGGTTGTATTGTGTTTCATAACAAGCTGGCCGCAGGAAAGGGCAATTAATGCACCTGCTGAGATTGCCTTATGAGTAACAAAAGCGATGGTTCGCTCTTTAGGAATACGTGTCATGGTTTCCACAATGGATAATGCTGAATCCACACGGCCGCCAAATGTATCCATCTCTAAAATAATGAGCATATTGTCTTGATGTTGAATTGAATCTACTGCTGATTTAATATACGCAGCCATGCCGGGATCAACATCGCCTTTAGCTGAAACGATGAATATCTGAAGTTTTTGATCTGTTCGCTCTGCACCTACTGATTGACAAAAATATAACCATATCAATAGGATTGTAGTTGTAAAAATAATTTTTTTCATTAGTATGAACCGAGATTGATCAGGTTGATATAAATTGTAACGAATTTATACTCTCTTTTAAAATGGTAAAGCAATCAAAAAGTAATCTAAGGGGAGATATAATATCTATGGAAATCGAAGAGCTTGAAAAAGTGGATCATGTTGACGAGGGATTGGTTGCGATGTTCCTTAAAATGTCACCAGAAGAACGATTACAATCTAATGATAATGCAATACGCACTATTATGGAGTTAAGAAATGCCTATAAACGTCAACAAATCAACAAACATAAGCAACGGATTCCCGTTCTGCAAGAAACATTACGTCAATTGCACAATATTAATTTGAGTGATAATGATAAAGAATTATCGACATCATAAAGGTTATATGGTATAGACATTTTAAAAAAGATGGCTTGTAAGCATATGAATATCGTATAACCTTAATGTAAAAAGGGAGAAATAAAATGGCAAAGAAAAGAGTGCTTTTGGTTGATGATGAACCAGATCTAATAGAAATCGTTAAGGCGCGTCTGGAAAAAGAGGGGTACGAAGTTGACGTGGCCTTTGATGGCAAAGAAGGCATTGAAAAAATAAAAACGAATCCGCCGGATGCAGTGGTATTAGATGTAATGATGCCTGAAAAAGATGGCTATAAGGTATGTGCAGAACTTAAAAAGAATCCTAAACTTGAAGATATTCCTGTTATTATGCTGACAGCCGTAGCCGATCATGTAAGTTCAACCAAATATTCCCATTATAGCGGGATGAGTATGGAAGCGGATGATTATGTTCCCAAAGGGCCTAATTCAACGGAACAAATTGTAAAAAGTATAAACAACCTTTTGAAATAAATGGATAAACGGCATGGGATGTATAAACCATCACATGCCGATGGTATTTTTGTTCAGGAGATAAACGATGCTGATTGCTGTAATGAGCGATAGTCATGATCATATCTGGAATTTACGGCGCGCACTTGAAAAAATTAAATTAAATCAAGCGCAGATGATTATTCATTGTGGTGATTTTGTAGCGCCATTTATGCTCAAAGAACTTGAAACTTTTGCAATTCCGGTTCATGGAGTCTTCGGTAACAATGATGGCGATCAGTTTTTATTAACCCAATTATCGTATGAACTTAAGCATATCAAATTGCATGGTATCACTGGTGAACTTGATATCCATGGTTATAAAATAGGTTTTGCTCATGAACGGGTTAAAGCACAAGGCCTTCTTTATCAACACGATTTCCATTTGGTATGCTATGGCCATTCGCATCAATACGAGCAAGTGCAAATTGATCCAAATACCATTCTGTTGAATCCCGGAGAAATTATGGGAAAAGATGGCCCAGCGGGGTTTTGTATGGTCGATACACAAACGAAGACATGTGAACGCGTTCTTCTTGATTCAAAGTTATAAAAAACATGCTGAATTATCTGTATAATTTTACCGGAAGTCTATGTGATGAGATTTTTTTAACACCTGCACGAATCTATCATACATTCAAACCTGCAAAACCGGTTGACTTGGAAGCTTATGAAACCCAAATGGATGATTATGTTGAAAAAGGATTTGTGGATAACCCCATTGATTTTTTTGAACTTCCAACACATCAACCCTCTTTTGAGATTCGTGAGCACCATCCGTATCAACAAGATGGTGAATTTCAATTAATTTCATACACGAGTGACTATATACCCAAAAATTCATTTATCCGGGACCGATTTTTGTCTTACCATGAAAACCGAACCGGATATCTGGTCAGATGGCATCACACTCAACAAAAATACACAAAAACAATTGTTTGTCTTCATGGTTATATGCTTGGAGAGCCCAGTCAAGCTGAAAAAATGTTTAAAATTCAAACACTTTTTTCTGCAGGGCTTGATGTTGTCTTGTTTATTTCACCATTTCACTGGAAACGAAATTCAGGAAAATTATACGATCGGGGTATGTTTTTACAGGCTGATGATGTGGTGATGACCGCTGAATGCTTTGGTCAGGCCATGCATGATCTTAGGATATCGTTGAATATCTTACGACAGCTTGGTTCTGAAAAGATAGGCTTAATTGGTGCAAGTTTAGGGGGCTATCTCGCAGCGCTCTACGTTTCGCTATGCGCTATCCCATATTTTGCAGCTCTCATGGTACCTGCAGTAGATTTTTCACACCCTTTTGGAACTGAGACTGCAAAATTTTCATGTTCTATTCATCAGACATGTAAAACGAAAATGGCAAAAATATGGACCATGCATTCACCACTACATTTTGTTCCCAAGATTCCAACGACGAATATGCTGTTTGTTGCATTTAAAGGAGACCGGGTTTGTCCATTTACTCAGGTACAGAGTCTCGCTCAACAATGGCAATGCAACCGCGTTCATTTTTTAGATGGTGGTCATTGGGTTAATTTAGGATTCAAGTCCCGAGGGCGAGTATGGTATCAATTTTTAAAAGACATGGAATTTATATAACGCACATTTAAAAAAGGAAAACAGATGCGTGTGTTAATTGTTGAAGATGATCCGATCAGTGCATTACTTTTAGAAAATTTCATTAAGCCATATGGGGATTATGAAATTGCAGAAGATGGTGAAGAAGCGCTGTTAAAATTTTTACTTGCATGGAGTGTGAACATTAACAAACCATTTGATGTTATTCTTTTAGACATCAATCTTCCCAAAAAGCAGGGACAGGAAGTACTTCGGAAAATCCGTGAATTCGAAGCTAAAATGGGAATTAGCGGATTACTTGGAGTCAAAATTATTATGACAACCGCCCTTGGTGATCATAAGAGTATTATGGAAGCGTTCAAAGGCCAATGCGAAGATTATATGGTCAAACCAATTGAAAAAGCAAAACTAATCCAAAAATTAGAAAAACTCGGTCTGATACACTAGGTGATTTAAAGGCATTGATCATCGTTTCGGCCAGACATTATTCGTGCCGTGACGGAATTGTAGGGGCGAACCTTGTGTTCGCCCTCCAAAAGGGCGATGACAAGCATCGCCCCTACATTGTGGCCGAAACGAAAATCAATGCCGATTTAAATGGATAGAAAAAAATAAGCAGGACAGGCCTCTTGCCTGCCCTGCGATGAGTAGTTTTAATCAGATGGAGATACTAACTTAGTTCAACTTGGAGATAAATTTGATTTATATGTAACCTACATGTTGACAGTATCCTCCTATTCTTCTGATTGCGTGTTATTCTGTTCTGATTGCGTGTTATTTGGGCACGAAGCATTTTTCATACACTTTCGAATACAATTCCCTTTATTCATTCCTTGGCAGTTAGCCCCTTTACAGCCTTGACCATTAGTTCCTTTCCACAATGGAGCACCCGTTTGTGCGTCTCTTAACTGTATGGTTTTGCCATCGATTTCAATACTCATTGCGATGTTTACATCAACACCGTTGTAATTTACGGTGTATCCAGATACCTTGATTGTATCCCCAACTACAGGCTTATCAAGACCTTGTTGAAACCAGAACCGCATTGGTCCTAATCCCTGAACTGATACATTTCCATTCGCTGTAGCAATTTGAATTCCTTTGCCCTGTTCCCATCCAATAACATCGCCTTCATATTCAAAAGAAGTTCCTGAAAGGATATCATGTATTGGCCCAGTACCATCACCCGCTCCATTTCCTTGTCCTCTACCAGCAAAACAATACGTTGTTCCAAACATCACAGCAAAAACCAACACCATTGTAATCGTCAATTTCTTAGTCATAATTCCTCCTAAACTAATGTAAAAGTTAAAAAAAGGTTAAATTTATTCATGATTTTTACTAGAACATCCAAAAAAACTATTGACATGTCAAGATGCTTTTTCGTTTTTTCAGTTTTACATTATTTCAAAATATGTGCCACAATATGATTTAAGGATTTGCAATAGATTATAGATAAGTATAACGTAAATTCATCGACAATTGATAGTTATCATCGACAATAGTGTCGATTTATGTAATCTGTTGAATCCGAGATCCTTAATTTAGGCTATTTTTTTAGTTGATTCATTTTAAATATGTATTGTATGTTTTTTTAAACATATCATCAAGATCATCAACTCTTTATAGGTTTATTATGCCAATTTTTGAATATACTGCATTGGATGTAAATGGAAAACAGACTTCCGGTATTATAGATTCGGACAGTCCCGCAACAGCTCGTCAAAAATTAAGGGCTGCTAAAAGTTACCCGATTTCAATTAAAGAAGTTCAAGAAGAACATGCTCAGAAGCATGCTTCTCCATTAATACAATTTCAAAGACCTTTTTCACGAATTAAGCCATCAGAAATTACCATGATGACTCGGCAATTGGCTACATTGATCAGTGCAGGTTTTCCGCTGGTATCAGCTCTGTATTCATTGATTCCCCAGTGTTCTTCAAAAGCGCTACGAAATATTCTGTCTCAAGTGAAAGATGCGATTGAAGAGGGAAATACATTTGCAAATTCTTTATCAAAATATCCTGAGTGTTTTTCGTCGATTTACGTGAATATGGTTCGGGCTGGAGAAACATCAGGTACGCTTGAAATTGTTCTCGAACGTTTGGCAGATATTACTGAAAAAAAACAAGCAATTACCAATAAAATAAAATCAGCATTGGCGTATCCCATTTTTATGGCTATTTTGGGTGTTACGGTGTTGTTTATCCTGTTAACCTATATTGTGCCAAACATTATCTCCATTTTTAATGAAATGAATCAGGTTTTACCAACACCGACCCGAATACTGATTCGGATTAGTGATGTCTTAAAATCGTATGGTTGGCTATTGATCTTAGTGATATTTGGTGTTAGTATGACCTTCTTAAGTATCAAACAAAAACCTAAAGTCAGGCAGTTTTTAGATAAAACCAAACTGCGAATTCCATTTTTTGCGAATCTGATTAAAAAATTATCAACTGCTCAATTTTGTCGTACACTTGGCTCATTACTTGAAAATGGCGTTTCCATGATTACTGCGTTGGATATTGTCAAAAATATTGTTGGAAATACCCTGATTGCTGAAGCGATTGATAGTGCTGCAAAAGAAGTAGAAAAAGGAATCAGTCTTGGAAATTCACTTGAAAATACAAAAATGCTTCCTATTCTCGCAATACAAATGATTAAAGTCGGCGAGCAGAGCGGTAATCTTGAGAATATGTTATATAAGGTATCAGATGTGTTTGATAATGAAGTCGAAACCACGATTATTGGAATGACCACATTGCTTGAACCAATGATTATTCTTATACTTGGTATTGTTGTCGGTTTTATAGTACTCTCTATTTGCTTGCCAATTTTTGAAATGAATCAGCTTGTTTCAATAAAATAACTCAATCAACAAATATATATTTAAAAAATACCATAAAAACAGGAGATAAATACATGACTGATCAAGAACCGAATCGACGTTTTTATCTAAAAGAATTTAAGTCAATAAGCTTGGCTATTTCAACGTATGAAGATTTGCCTTTACTGTTTAATCATATTGTTGAAGGGCTTTCCCGAGCTTTTAAAGTCAAAGGATGTTGTTTAATGTTATTTGATGAGCGTGAAAAACAGTTATTTACAGTAAGTTCTTATGGAATAAGTGAAAAGTATCAAAATAAAGGGCCTGTATTTGTTGATAATCAGTACAGCGCTTTTTTTACTGGGGAATCCGTGCTGATTGAAAATTTAGCTTCAGACCCCAGAGTACAATATCCTGAAGCTGCGACTGAAGAAAATATTGTATCCATGCTTTCTATACCAGTTAAAACCAAAGGTGTAGTCGTGGGTATTATTCGGATGTATCATACCGAAACCATTAATTTGAATTCAGAGGATTTGGATTCAATCAGTGTTTTGGCTATGCAGCTAGGACTTGTTATTGAAAATAACGGACTGAAAAATTTTCTTGAAGGCGTTAAACTGTCAATTGGAAGCCTACCATTGCACATGCTTAAAGGTTTGTGAATATGACCGGACGTATAGTTACAGATACAGAAAATTTTGTTGCCATTGATAATGGGGATTTTATTGAAGTTGCAGGTAAACGGTATGAAGTGATTGGACATGCACGAGAAATGCGGTTTGGCATTGAAGATCCAAAATATTGGGTAAAACGGGTCATTGATGTTGAAACTGGAGAACGCAAAATCGTTAAACTTGCGTTTTTTGAAGCGTTTGACACGACCCTTTCAGGTGTAAAAATCAGATGTTTTCGTGATCCTGAAAAAGAAGGAAATATCCTTAACCTCGTTAAAAACCACCCTCATTTTATGCAAGGTCAGGTGTATCGGGATATTCACGGAAATAATATCCGGGTTCTGGATGTAGTGCGTGGTCAAACTTTTTTAAGTTATATTGATACGTTTAAGATGAGCTATGATCAGTACTTGGAAAAAATACTCCCCGGAGTCTTAAAACAATTGATACGTGTATTTGAAGCGATTCGCTTTTTGCATGTTCATGGGTATC
>PDZT01000087.1 GCA_002753105.1 Deltaproteobacteria bacterium YD0425bin50
GGTTCCAGTTGTAGCAACTGCATTATCGGTCTGGATTTGATTGGTTCCACCAGTAGCATCTAAAGCATCACTATAACGTACCTGAATGGTATTACCAGCCTGAACGTTCAAATTCCCAGAATTATTGGTTCCAGCACCAGTGGCATTCGTTGTTGATAATGTGGCTGAGAAAATGCCAGTATTCACTCCAGTTTCAGTTAAGGTTACAGATTCAGTTTCACCGGTGATTTGGTTGACAACGGTTACTGTCGCGGTCTGAATTGTCGTTGAATTTGTGTTTAAATCTGCATCGGTTAAGGTTAAGGTCATTGGCCTGCTCACAACTACTGACCCAATATCCACAATACCAGTGGTTCCAGTTGTAGCAACTGCATTATCGGTCTGGATTTGATTGGTTCCACCATTGGCATCTAAGGCATCATTATAACGTACCTGAATGGTATTGCCAGACTGCACGTTCAGATTCCCTGAGTTATTGGTTCCAGCGCCTGCAGCATTCGTTGTTGCTAATGTTCCGCTAAAAATGCCAGTATTCAATCCAGTTTCTGTTAAGGTTACAGATTCAGTTTCACCGGTGATTTGGTTGACAATGGTTACTGTAGTCGTCTGAACTGTCGTTGAATTTGTGTTTAAATCTGCATCGGTTAAGGTCAGCGTAATTGGCCTGCCCACAACTATAGACCCAATATCCACAATGCCAGTGGTTCCGGTTGTAGCAACTGCATTATCGGTCTGGGTTTGATTGGTTACGCCATTGGCATCTAATGCATCATTATAACGTACCTGAATGGTATTGCCGGCCTGCACGTTCAGATTCCCAGAGTTATTTGTTCCAGCACCAGCGGCATTCGTTGTTGATAATGTGGCTGAGAAAATACCAGTATTGACTCCAGTTTCTGTTAAGGTTACAGATTCAGTTTCACCTGTGATTTGGTTGACAACGGTTACTGTCGCGGTCTGAACTGTCGTTGAATTTGTGTTTAAATCTGCATCGGATAAGGTTAAGGTCATTGGCCTGCCCACAACTATAGACCCAATATCCACAATACCAGTGGTTCCAGTTGTAGCAACTGCATTATCGGTTTGGATTTGATTGGTTCCACCAGTGGCATCTAAGGCATCATTATAACGTACCTGAATGGTATTGCCGGCCTGCACGTTCAGATTCCCAGAGTTATTTGTTCCAGTACCAGCGGCATTCGTTGTTGATAATGTTCCACTAAAAATACCAGTATTCACTCCAGTTTCAGTTAAGGTTACAGATTCAGTTTCGCCTGTGAGTTGGTTTACAACCGTTACCGTAGCCGTCTGAACTGTCGTTGAACTTGTGTTTACGTCTGCATCGGTTAAGGTTAAGGTCATTGGCCTGCTCGCAACTACTGACCCAATATTCACAATACCCGTGGTTCCGGTTGTAGCAACTGCATTATCGGTCTGGGTTTGATTGGTTCCGCCATTGGCATCTAATGCATCACTATAACGAACCTGAATGGTATTACCAGCCTGCACGTTCAGATTTCCAGAGTTATTGGTTCCAGCGCCTGCGGCATTCGTTGTTGATAATGTGGATGAGAAAATACCAGTATTCACGCCGGTTTCAGTTAAGGTTACAGATTCAGTTTCACCGGTGATTTGGTTGACAACCGTTACAGTAGCCGTTTGAACTGTCGTTGAATTTGTGTTTATGTCTGCATCGGTTAAGGTTAATGTCATTGGCCTGCCCACAACTATAGACCCAATATCCACAATACCAGTGGTTCCAGTTGTAGCAACTGCATTATCGGTCTGGATTTGATTTGTTCCGCCTTTGGCATCTAATGCATCACTATAACGTACCTGAATGGTATTACCAGCCTGCACGTTCAGATTCCCAGAATTATTGGTTCCAGCACCTGTGGCATTTGTTGTTGCTAATGTTCCACTAAAAATACCAGTATTCACTCCAGTTTCAGTTAAGGTTACAGATTCAGTTTCACCGGTGATTTGGTTCACAACCGTTACAGTAGCAGTCTGAACTGTCGTTGAATTTGTGTTTAAGTCTGCATCGGTTAAGGTTAAGGTAATTGGCCTGCCCACAACTATAGACTCAATATCCACAATGCCAGTGGTTCCGGTTGTAGCAACTGCATTATCGGTCTGGATTTGATTGGTTCCGCCATTGGCATCTAAAGCATCACTATAACGAACCTGAATGGTATTACCAGCCTGCACGTTCAGATTACCAGAATTATTGGTTCCAGCACCAGCGGCATTCGTTGTTGATAATGTGGCTGAGAAAATGCCAGTATTCACTCCAGTTTCTGTTAAGGTTACAGATTCAGTTTCTCCTGTGAGTTGGTTCACAACGGTTACTGTTGCGGTTTGAACTGTCGTTGAATTTGTGTTTAAATCTGCATCGGATAAGGTTAAGGTAATTGGACGACCCACCAGAACAGAATCAATATCTACAATACCTGTGGTTCCGGTTGTAGCAACTGCATTATCAGTCTGGATTTGATTGGTTCCGCCATTGGCATCTAAGGCATCACTATAACGAACCTGAATGGTATTACCAGCCTGCACGTTCAGATTACCAGAATTATTGGTTCCAGCACCAGCGGCATTCGTTGTTGCTAATGTTCCACTAAAAATACCAGTATTCACGCCGGTTTCAGTTAAGGTTACAGATTCAGTTTCTCCTGTGAGTTGGTTCACAACTGTGACTGTTGCGGTTTGAATCGTAGTGGCGCTGGTGTTTAAGTCTGCATCGGTTAAGGTTAAGGTGATTGGTCTGCCCACTACCACAGATCCAATATCCACAATACCAGTGGTTCCAGTTGTAGCAACTGCATTATCCGTCTGGGTTTGATTGGTTCCACCAGTGGCATCTAAAGCATCACTATAACGAACCTGAATGGTATTACCAGCCTGCACGTTCAGATTCCCTGAATTATTGGTTCCAGCGCCTGTTGCATTCGTTGTTGCTAATGTTCCAGAAAAAATTCCTGTATTCACGCCGGTTTCAGTTAAGGTTACAGATTCAGTTTCTCCTGTGAGTTGGTTGACAACGGTTACTGTCGCGGTCTGAACTGTCGTTGAATTTGTGTTTAAATCTGCATCGGATAAGGTTAAAGTAATTGGCCTGCCCACAACTATAGACTCAATATTCACAATGCCAGTGGTTCCGGTTGTAGCAACTGCATTATCGGTCTGGATTTGATTGGTTCCGCCATTGGCATCTAAAGCATCACTATAACGAACCTGAATGGTATTACCAGCCTGCACGTTCAGATTACCAGAATTATTGGTTCCAGCACCAGCGGCATTCGTTGTTGATAATGTGGCTGAGAAAATACCAGTATTCACGCCGGTTTCAGTTAAGGTTACAGATTCAGTTTCACCTGTGATTTGGTTGACAACCGTTACAGTAGCAGCCTGAACTGTCGTTGAATTTGTGTTTAAATCTGCATCGGTTAAGGTTAAGGTAATCGGACGCCCCACCAGAACTGAATCTATATCCACAATGCCAGTGGTTCCAGTTGTAGCAACTGCATTATCGGTCTGGATTTGATTTGTTCCGCCATTGGCATCTAAAGCATCACTATAACGAACCTGAATGGTATTACCAGCCTGCACGTTCAGATTCCCTGAATTATTGGTTCCAGTACCAGCGGCATTCGTTGTTGCTAATGTACCACTAAAAATACCAGTATTCACGCCGGTTTCAGTTAAGGTTACAGATTCAGTTTCACCTGTGATTTGGTTGGCAACCGTTACTGTAGCCGTCTGAACTGTCGTTGAATTTGTGTTTAAATCTGCATCGGATAAGGTTAAGGTAATTGGCCTGCTTACAACAACAGACCCAATATCCACAATACCAGTGGTTCCAGTTGTAGCAACTGCATTATCGGTCTGGATTTGATTTGTTCCGCCATTGGCATCTAATGCATCATTATAACGAACCTGAATGGTATTACCAGCCTGCACGTTCAGATTACCAGAGTTATTGGTTCCAGCGCCTGCGGCATTCGTTGTTGATAATGTGGCTGAGAAAATACCAGTATTCACGCCGGTTTCAGTTAAGGTTACAGATTCAGTTTCACCGGTGATTTGGTTCACAACTGTTACAGTAGCCGTCTGAACTGTTGTTGAATTTGTGTTTAAATCTGCATCGGTTAAGGTTAAGGTCATTGGCCTGCCCACAATTACAGACCCAATATCCACAATACCAGTGGTTCCATTTGTAGCAACTGCGTTATCGGTTTGGGTTTGATTGGTTTCGCTATTGGCATCTAATGCATCACTATAACGAACCTGAATGGTATTACCAGCCTGCACGTTTAGATTTCCAGAGTTATTGGTTCCTGCGCCTGTGGCATTGGTTGTTGCCAATGTTCCGCTAAAAATGCCAGTATTCACTCCAGTTTCAGTTAAGGTTACAGATTCAGTTTCACCTGTAATTTGGTTGACAACTGTTACTGTAGCAGTCTGAGCTGTCGTTGAACTTGTGTTTAAATCTGCATCAGTTAAGGTCAGAGTAATTGACCTGCCCACAACTACAGACCCAATATCCACAATACCTGTAGTTCCATTTGTCGCTACTACATTTACAGTAGATGTTTCAGTCACTCCGCCGCTGGTCACAGTGTAAGTAAAAGTGTCCGTACCATTAAAAAATATATGAGGCGAATAAGTCACAGTATTATCCGCATTGATGGAGACTGAACCTTTTGCTCCTTGAGTAACTTCTGTCAGTTCGGGATCGCCTTCAAACGTGTCATTGGCCAACACATCAATGGTTAACGGCGTTTTTACATTCGTGCTAACCGAATCAGCCACAATGTCTGCCACAGGGCTGACAGTAACATTCACTGTTTCTGTCCGGGTTAAGCCAGCGTTCGTCAGCGTATATGTAAAGCTATCCGTACCATTAAAATCTGGCTTAGGCCCATAGGTAATGGTGCCGTCAGCGTTAATTGTCGCAATTCCATGAAGTGGCGCTGATACTGCGGTCACTTCATAGTCAACTCCATACGTGCCATTAACTTTGTCATTCTCTAGCACTGGAATGGTTACAGGCGTATCTTCTTTGGTGGCTGCTTTATCAGATATTGGATTGCTTTTAACCGTAATTTGTAAAGAAGCGCTATCTGTTCCACCTTGTCCATCTAATAATGTGTAGGTAAAATGTTCAGTTAAGGTTTGAGAGGAACCCAAAGCCTGTACCGACGGATGGTTGTTATTCAGGACATAGGTATATTTTCCATCAGCAAGAATGCTTAATGATCCATATGTTCCTGAGAAGCTCCCCGCTGTAACAGAAAGTTTGTCTCCGTCAGGATCGCTGTCAATACCGGTTCCGCTGTCATCAGTAATCAGATTACCCGAAGCGGTTATCTGAGTATCGCGCATTACTACAGCAGAATTATCAGTGGCAATTGGCGATGGATTCGTTACAGTCCATATAAACGTATCAGAAACTGTGCTGTTTTTGGTATCTTTAGCCGTAATCAGCACAGTATAGATTCCATTAGAAGCATCGCCTTGAATGGAGGCATCCGATGCAATAATTCCAGTAATTACGCCAGTAGTCGGGTTAAGAGAAACTCCTTCAGGAAGTCCGTCAGCACTATACGTTAGAATATCTCCTGTATCTGCATCCTTGAATGCATCAGAAATCTTCATCGTTATAGTTTCTTTATCCTTACTGGATATATCTAATATTGGAGACTTGATTTCAGGAGAATCATTTGATCCATTTATAGAAATAATCAAATCCGCAGTTGCTGTACCTCCTTGATTATCTGTAATCGAATATGAGAACGTTTCATTTACAGTATCTCCTGTCGTCATGGATTTCACAGTTGGATCACTGGCATTCATATTGTATGTATAACTGCCATTTGACATGATTGTGAGAGTTCCATGGGATGTGGTAATAGCCTTACCCACGTTTTGAGTTATACCATTAACCTGACTCACAGATAACGTATCACCATCTGGATCACTATCCACACCATAACTGTTGTTATCGGTAATCACATTTCCTTTGGCGGTTGTTGCTGTAAGTGCTGTTACAGTGCTTACATTTTTGGTAGCCGTTGGCGATGGATTCGTCGTTGTCCACGTAAACGTATCTGTAACTGTACCGCCCTGTCCATCATTGGCTGTTACCACAACTGAATACACACCACCACTTCCACCTTGTGAGGCATCGGATGCGATCGTTCCAGATATGATCCCAGAGGAATTAATGGAAATGCCAGATGGCAAGCCAGTTGCGGAAAAACTCAAAGAAGCATTATCGACATCCATAAAATTATTTAGAACTGAAAAACTTACACTTTCGCTGTCATTACTGGAACGATCCGCAATAAGAGTTCCAACAGTGGGCGTATCGTTAATACCTGTAACAGTAATGATCAGGCTGTTAAATGCACTGCCGCCATTCCCATCAGAAATCGCGTAACTAAATGTATCTGTAGCAGTGATACCAACAGGAAGCGCATCCGCAGCAGCCTGATTTGCCGAATAAGTATAACTGCCGTTGCTGTTCAAGATAAGTGTGCCATAGGTACCAGTGATACTGGAGCCAACGTTTGAAGTCCCGACTGCCGCAACATTTGCAGCTAAACCGGTTTTAACACCAATGACCGTAAGGCTATCACCTTCCACGTCAGTATCATTGCGCTGAATCACGCCATTTGCTTCATTGACAGAAATCATAGCGTTTTCATTCACTATTCCAGTATCAGAAGCGGCAACTGGGTTATCATTCGTCCCATTAATCGTGATAACCATGTTGGCTGTGCTAGTGTCACCATCAGAATCCGATATGGTATAGCCAAACGTCTCAGTTAATGTTTGGCCATTTTTCAGGGCATTAACTGTGGCATTGCTGTTATTCAGAGTATAAGTATAACTTCCGTTACTATTAATCACAAGGCTGCCATACGTGCTAGCCTGACTATATCCAGGGTCTTTACCTGTAAAAGCTCCAAAGCCAAATGCTGTAACCGGTATCACTGTTGTGTCAGCTCCAATACGGTCAACAGTATCGGTTGTGACAACGTTTCCAGTTAAAGATTCTGTATTTTCAGCAATGCTTTTTGCATCCGCATTAGCTGTGGGAACATCATCAATGATTTGTACGGTTATCGTATTAAGAGCACTGGTTGAACCGCCTGCGTCAGTCACAGTCAGGTTGATTATATCTGTACTTTCAGCAGCAGTAGGCCCAGTATGGCTAAGATTGGTCTTAAGAGTGTAGGTATAATTAATACTACCGGGGGTAGCCATACCAGCAACAACTGTATCCGCTGTAAATCCTGTAATTTTAAGGATGCCTTCGCCTGTGTCGATACTTTGTGACGGAGCACCCGGGGTAAAAGCAAGAAGTTCTGATCGTGTAAAGCTAGTGCCGCCTATAGAAACAGATCCAATGCCATCCGCAGCAGTAACTGTAATTGTACCCGTAGTAGTATGGCTGTTATCTGTCGGGGATACCAGCCCTTTCTCATAAACAGTTATTTCTCCAATAACCCCACCGGTATTGCCATCAACAGGTGCAATCGTTGGAACGCCATCAGTATGTCCATTAATGGTGAACACCAAGTTTGCAGTGCTGAAATCACCATCAGCATCAGTGATCGTGTAGCCAAATGTTTCAGTGAGTGTTTGTCCGTTTTTAAGAGCATTAACATCGGCATTATTGTTATTAATTGTGTAGGTGTATGTGCCATTGGTATTCATCAGAAGTGATCCATACGTGCCGTTTTGGCTGCTGCCGGGAGCAGTGCCAGTCGGTGAGCCAAAACCAAATGCCGTAATTGGTGCTGCCGTTGTATCTGCACCGATTCTATCCGCAACATCCGTGAACACATTGCCTGTAACAGTTGCAGCACCGTTTTCGGTGATGTTGTTCACATCAGCATTAGCAGTGGGTATGTCATCAACAATACGGATAGTTAATGTCCCGGGAGTAGTTGCCCCTCCGCTGATATCCTGAATGGCAAGGGCAATCTCATCGGTACTTTCAGCAGCCGTGGCTCCGGTGTGATTCAGCCGCGCCTTAAGAGTGTAGCTGTAGGATATCGTGCCTGTGGTGGGGACTCCGCCCACACTTGAGA
Source organism: Deltaproteobacteria bacterium YD0425bin50 (assembly GCA_002753105.1). GTDB lineage: Bacteria > Desulfobacterota > Desulfobacteria > Desulfobacterales > YD0425bin50 > YD0425bin50. The sequence goes on from PDZT01000087.1 coordinate 8,109, forward strand.
TGGGAGTAAAACCGGTGAGAGTCAGAGTTCCTTCACCGGTATCGATGTTGACGTTTGAGCCGGGAGGAGCGTCGTCCAGCGTATTTAATTGTGCTACAGTCAGCGTTGTCCCGCCAACCGTAACATTTAACAGGCCATCTGTTGCTGAAATGGTAATGGTACCTGTCGTGGTTTCAGATGTATCCCCAACACCCGTTAAGCCAGATTCATTTACAGTAGATTGTCCGTTTGCAGCGCCATTGCCATCAACCGGTGTTATGGAGGGTACTCCATCGGTCGCTCCGTTGATCGTTAAAGTGAGTGTGCTGCTGCTGGTATCTCCATCGTTGTCAGTAATCGTATAATTAATGGTCTCGGTGAGCGTACTACCGGCTTCAAGCGCATTCACTGTAGCGTTGTTGTTGTCTAACGTATAGGTATAGTTGCCGTTGGCGCTCAGTATAAAACTACCATAAGCGGTATTAAATCCTGTACCGACGATTTTGGCGACGCCAAAAGTCACACCTGTAACTGGATTCGCTGGGATATCAGCACCAATACGATCAATTCCAGTCCCAGTAACGACATTCCCTGAGACTGTATTAGGTACATCGTCTTCGGTAATGCTGTTGGTATCCACATTGGCAGTTGGAGTGTCGTCAAGTATCTGAACAGTAAGCGTTCCGTTTGCGCTTGTTGTTCCGCCTGCGTCAGTAACAGTCAAGGTGATTGAATCTGTTTCTATAGTAGCTGCAGGTTGACCAAGATCATCTTTGAGCGTGTAAGTGTAAGCAATAGTGCCGGCAGTAGAGATTTCACCCACAGCAGCGGTTTCACTAAATCCAGTAACTTTGATTAATCCTTCTCCTGTATTGATATTGCCTGATGGCGAGCCTTCTGTAAAATTTTTAAGCTGCTCCAGCGTAAAACTGGTACCGCCAATCGATACGGTGCTAATTCCATCAGCCGCATTCACAGCGAAAGTTCCCGTTGTGGTGTGGCTATTGTCTGTAGGTGCTACCAGTCCTTTTTCATAGACAGATATCTGCCCTGTCTCAGCGCCATTGTTATTATTTGCCGATATACTGGGTACACCGTCATTTACGCCGGTTATGGTGATCGTTAATTGTGCAGCATCAGTTAAAGAACCATCTGAAAGCGTATAACTAAAATTCTCAGTGAGGGTTTGTCCATTTTTAAGTGCATTTACCGCAGCATGTGTGTTATCCAGTGTAAAGCTATAACTGCCATCTGCACCTAACATAATCGTTCCATAAGTTCCTTTAATTGAGGTGCCATTAGCGCTGGTTGTCTCGGCGTTAACACCTGTCATCACGCCTCCAGCGCCCTCGGTTCCAGTACGTACACCGGATATTGAAAGCTGAATATTGGTGTTATCCGGATCCGTATCTAATGTTCCACCTACGCCCGTTTTGACATTTCCGCTGACAGAAGCACTATTTTCTGCAATGCTTGTTGTGTCATCAACAGCTAAAGGCATATCGTTTTGAGAAGTTATAGTAACGGCAATAACGCTTGTTGACGTTTTACTTCCGCCACTGCCTTGAGCATTGGCTTGGTTATCATCATTAAATGTGTACCGTATTGAAACATTGGCAGGAGGCGTATCAGAAGTATTGGCGTATGTCACAGCGCTGGCAACAGCATTAACGTGGTTACTGCCTGCTGCGCCATTAAAAGTGATGGTCAAAGTGCCATTGGCATTCGTGAATGTTCCTACGACAGTGGTGTCAATACGAATATTGCTACCGTTAAAATTAACACCCGTATCATTGCTTCCAGTTACACCAAGAATATCTTCTGCGTTCGCACCAAAGCCTCCACTGCCATTATCACGGGCTATAGTCAGAGTAGCTCCATTGAAGGTGTCTTCATGCCGTACAGTAATTTCAGCATCAACAATCGTAACGCTGTTATCAATTACAACAGGTGTGCCTAGTACAGCACGATCTCCGATTGTATCAATACCTTCGGTAAAATTGGGGGCAGCATCCAGCCCACTCAACACAGGCGCATTATTGACTCCCGTAATGCTATGATCAAGTGTAACTGTTCCTGAACTGTACCGGGTAATTCCGCCATTATTTGAAACATCCACACGGTTTCCAGCTCCTTCCGCCGTAACCAAAGCGCCGTTTGAAGAGTCAACCAGACGAACGGTTAATGACGGTACAGCACCGTTGTAATCAGTCGCAGGAACAAACCGTAGAGAATCTGCTGCAGCAACAGCAAATCCGGCGTTAACTGTCATACCCGATGGTAACGTTGTCCATGCGCCAGCGACTACTTTGTATTGCCATTCGCCTTTAGCTGCATCAGCAGTATATCCGGTAATGATAATGCCAGCCAATGTGTCAGCCGACGAAGCACCGCTGACTGCTGTAGTAACATTATCCGTGCTGTCACTGAAGCGTGCCGAAAACAGATTCGATATTGTATTGCCCTGAGGATCGGCTGTATTTTCATCCACAGTTGTAAGCGTTGAATTACCGCTGGCAACAGGAGCATCATTATCAGCGGTAATCGTGGTAGCAATAGAAAGATTTGTATCAGACCATCCGCTTGTTCCACCTGTAGTTCCTAAATTTATTAAGTCTGCCGCATTAGCACTGTTAACAAATCCCGTTCCATCTGAAACCCGAAACGTCAAGCTTCCCGGAACACCATTAAAATGATTCGCCGGAACAAAACGTAAACTCCATGATTGCTGTAATACTAAAGCGCTGTCAGTTGCCAAGCCAGCCGTGGGAATTGATATCCAGCTTGTTCCACCATTACTGCTGTATTGCCAGTTCCCTTGTCCCGCAGTAGCCGCGTTTCCGACAATGGCAATACCAGCTAAAGCAGAAGAAGTATTTACTCCGCCATTTGCGGTTTGATTATCCGAAGTATCAGAATAACCGTTGATTAGCGTAGAGATCAGCGCTCCTGCTGGAGCGGCTACATCTTCGTTTACAGCACCAAGAGCATTGCCGCTGGTAGCTGTTGGAGCATCATTCTGACTTGTAACCGTTATAGCTACCACGTCAGTTGCTTGTGAGAATGCAGTAGCACCTCCATTGTTGGCTCCAGAAGTGTCAGCGGTATTTCCATTAGTCCCGCTGCTTTGATCCCAAGCCCTAATGGTCAGAGCTGAAGCAACGCTGCCATTGAAGTTAGCTGTGGGCTGAAAATAAATTCTGCCTGTTGTAGCTCCAGCCCCTACTGCTATCAAACGAGCAGAATTATCCGTAGGCGAAACAGTTAATTCTGTCCAATTTGTGCCATTGTTTGTCGAGAAATACCATTTTCCATGAGAAAGATCGGCGGCTGTAATGGCAATGCCTGAAATGGCAGTCGTATCAACGTCGCTTCGTCCTCCCAACAAAGAAGAAACCGCTGTCCCCACAATACCGCTTGGAACTGGCGCATCTTCTGCAGCAGTTATTGAGAGAGCGGTATCTGCCAGTACCGGTGCGTCATTCACACCGGTCAGAGTAATGGTTTGAGCAACCGAAACTGTTTTGTCTCCGCCGTTTCCTTGAGGATTGGAACCACGATCAGCATCAGTGTCTCCATCGTGTAATGTCCAAGTCAATGTGACCGGAGAGGTTTCAGTTGCTCCAAGAGTTTGTCGCGGATTACCGTAGGTGATCTGCCTCAACGCAGACTGAACTTGATCGGTCGTCGTGCCATCCGCAAAAGTCAGAGTAAGCGTGCCTCCAGAGTTCGTCGTTACCGTTCCAATAGTATCAACACCAAGAACAAGATTTCCACCTTGAGTTAAAGTGGCTAATGTGCCGTTGTTACCAAAAACATCTTCGGCATTTGCACCGCCATTTCGAACAATGGTCACAGAAGCATTACCCCAGTTACCGTTACCTGCATTATGAAAAGACAGCTCAGGATCGGATAAAGTAAGTCCGGGAGGTAAAACCACTCCCGATGCATCTTCGGTATAACCATTAGCCGCAATTCCGCCTAACGTTGGCGCATCGTTTGTGGCTGTAATGGTCACGACAACTGAACCTGAACCAGTTTGTGCTGTACCATCGCCTTGTCCATGAGTTCCAGTGTCTGGGTTTGTGTCACCATCATTTATAGTATAGCCAATAGTTACGGTAGTAGGGGGATTATTGCTCGTATTCTGGTATTTGATCGCTTGCAGAACTTGATTGGCCTGAGCTGTGGTTGTATTCTCTGCAAAAGTGATCGCCAACTGACCATTTGCATTGGTAAAGGTTCCAACCACTGTAGTTGCAATACGAACATTGCCTCCATTAAAATTCACTCCTGTATCGCCACTGCCAGTTAAACTGAAAACATCATCCGTTGCTGCTGTGCCTGCATTACCAGTTTGTCCTGTACGCTGTAGAGTCAGGATGGCATTTCCCCAGTTGTTGTAAACAGACAGTTCGGGATCAGCAATGGCAGCGTTGGCATCAAGAACCACAGCCGCACCGTCTTCAACAAAATCGGGCGTAGCGTCTAAACCGCTAAATGATGGGGATTCATTAGTACCTGTAATAGTAAGATTGATCGTGCTAGAAGAAGTAAGATCAGCACCAGTTCCAATTTGAGCGTTGTCATGCAGAACAAGAGTGAGAGTATCTATGCCTGAAAAATTATTATCTGGGGTGTATTTCAGGTTAGTATTAGTTATCGTAGTAGAAATATCCGTTAGAGACGCAGCGCCTGTACTTGAGCTAGTCAAAGTGATAGTGCGATTGCCGTTAGACAGTGCACCCGTAACATTATCCGCTGTAAAGGCAGAAAATGTTCCATGTAACGCTGTAATAACTAAACTCGGCTTGGTTACAGACGCATAATTGGAATCAGATGTATCTTTACTATCCGCGACAGTTATAGATGTGATGGCTGTTTGGGTGTTTTGAACGATACTTTGAGATGGAGAGCCGATGGTTAATGTGGGTGTATCGTTTACCGGAGTTATCGCAATGACAATATCTTTGGTTACCGTTTGAGCATCTGTTACTACGCCGCCAATACTATTACCTAAATCACTTATGTTTATATGAAGAGTTCGATTGGCAGCATCACCAAGGTTGTTAGTATTTGCATCTGAAGCGCCAGTGTATTTCAGGGTAGCCAACGCAGTATTAATGTTAGTAACCGTGCCTTGAATTGTAATAGCACTGCCATTACTACCGGGGGTAACAATAACTCCGGTTGTCGTCATATTAAGCGTACCACTGGTAATATTCAGAGCCGCTTCAACTGTACCACCGGCTCTAGCATCTAAATCAGCAATACTAACTGTGTTGCCTCCTCCAGTAAAACTGAACTGATTATCTTCAGTGGCAGTAACATTAGCTGGACCAGTGATTGTCGGTGCATCATTAACAGGTGTGATATTATTAAGAGTTATAGTTTGCGTTGCTGTAATAGCATTTCCAGCATTTGTTGTTACCCCATTATTCCCCAAGTCGTTCACTGTAACTGAGACAGTTTCAGATGTGTTGGTGTCATCACCGGGGGTAAAGCTCATTCCGTCTAATGCCGTATTCACATTAGCAAGGGTTCCTTTGAAAGTAACGGTATTAGTGTTATTGCCTCCAGCAGTAATATTAATGTTGTTGGTTGTACTCAGAGTAATTTTGCCATGAGTCAATCCATTCGGTACAGCAACAGTAACGGAAACCAAACCTGCATTGGGTGCAGCACCTTCATTTCGGCTAGCTTCAGTATCTCCCACTACGATTTTGGTTACTGCCCCATTGGATATAACCAATGGATTGTTTTCTGTAACTCCGGTATTGATGGGCTTGTCTGGAGATATGGTCGGCGCATCATTCACTGCATCAATGGTCAACGCCACAACATCTGTTGCACTAGAAAAAGCAGTGATGCCTCCGTTGTTAGCTCCTGAAGTATTAGCTGTAGAACCATTGCTGCCGGTAGTAGTATCCCACGCACGGAAAATTATGGCTGTATTTTGCGTACCGTTGTAGTTTGCATTGGGCTGAAAATAAATCCTTGTATTCGCATCAGAAGCTAAAAGAAGAGCTGCAGCATCCGTAGGTGTTCCCACAGAAGTCC
>PDZT01000515.1 GCA_002753105.1 Deltaproteobacteria bacterium YD0425bin50
TCAGCAACTTCTCTGATAAAATTAATGAATTTTTGAAACTCACCCGAAGATTCTATTAGTATTTTTCGGGTTAATGGGTTAAGTTCTAATTGATTTGGGTGCAGATACTGTGTACTTCCAAATTTTTTATATAGCATTTTATTTTTAATGGGACAATTACATTATTTTTTTGAGATTATTGAATGGATAGTTTCATTCAAAACTGAAACATTTTACGAAGTTGAGCAAGAATTACTAAGGAGGCAAGAAATAATTACATTTACATGATATTGATGTTTCTTTCTATCCATTCACGAGAAAAAGACTCTTCAAATCTCTTCTGAATCATAACATGCCTCTCTTGAGCTTTAAATGTATTTTAAAAAGAAAAAAGAATTGAAAATGCCATATAAAGGCCATTGAAGGCAAACACAAAGTCTGCTAAGGGATGGAAATTAAATAAGTTCCCGTATTGTCTTGAACTGTGATTCGTCTGATTTCTGTGATTAACTATGATAATCATAGCGATCACATGAATCAAATAAATCACAGTTCAAGACAAAAAAGAACGTGGCGGAATGGAAGAAGGAATAGTTAAATTTTGTGTATGTCAATTTCAGGATAGAGCTTACATACACCAATAAACGAAGCGCCTCGATTGCCTGCAACTTCAAAGTTCATCACTTGACTGCTCCATACATAACAGCGTTCCACATGTGTTTCTTGAGAATGTAGCGCAACCGTGAGCGTATATTTTCCCGGACCAATATTCATGATCATGGTAAATGTAATTTCATAACAGGTGTCTTTTTCTAAAATTATTTTTTGATCATAATAATAGGTGTTGGTTCCAAAAATATTCTGGCCATATTTATCATCAATGCAAATACCTACAGTCACATCATCCAAGTAATCATTCGCTTTGACCACAATCCGTATAACAGCTTCTTCACCAGAACTGATCATTTCTGATCTTGATTCTTTCCCCTGAAGTTGAACTTCGATTAAATGAACCTCAAACGTTCCATAAGTCCTTTTTTGGTCATCCGTATTTACAATTTTATTTTCTGTGTCCCTGATTTTTGAAACAAAATAATTATAGCTGTTCACGACTTGTTCAGGTGTTCCACGTTCTATCACAGCACCTTTATGCAGTAACAATGCATCATCACACAGCATTTTGACTGCATTCATATCATGAGACACAAAAATAATTGACCCGCCTTTACTTCTGAATTCTCTAATCTTTGCCATGCATTTTTGTTGAAAATGAGCATCTCCTACTGATAGAGCTTCATCAACAACAAAACATGTAGGGTCTGCGTGTATAGCAATTGCAAAAGCCAAACGCATGACCATTCCTGATGAATACGTCTTTAACGATTCATGAATAAACGGGCCAAGTTCTGCAAAATCAATTATGTGCCGCTCTTTGGACTGAATTTCATCCTTGGTCATTCCTAAAAAAATACCATTCATATAGATGTTTTGAATGCCGCTCATCTCAGCATTAAATCCTGTACCCAATTCCAATAGGCCAGTGATTTTACCATCAATATGCATTTTCCCTTCATCTGCAATCAAAACGCCGGTTAATAGTTTGAGCAGCGTTGATTTACCAGCGCCATTGAGTCCAATAATTCCAAGTGTATGACCATTATTCACTTGAAAAGATACATGATCAACAGCAGTAAACTGGGTATGATAGGGTTTACGTAAAACAATTTCCTTAAGCCGGTCTGCTGGTGAACGGTATAATTTAAAAATTTTTGTTATATTCTCAACAACAATCATACTGCACAGTAATACTTGTATATCCAAAATACAACTGTTAAAAAAATAGCATTTAGAACAAAGACCACATAAACACTTCCGCGATGGCTGCTATACTTTTTTACAATCCAAAAGGCGATTCCAAAAAACATCAAAATCCACAGGATTAATATCCATAAGCATTTCATATAAAATCCCGAATATCCTTTTCCAGTTTTTGGAACACATAATATGAAAAACAAATCAATAGATGTGTCAGTATCGACAAGATCATCAACGCATTCATGTCTGGAATCCGATGAAAGACAAAGATATCTTGATAGGCTTCAATAATAATGCATGCCGGATTATACACGAGTATTTTTTTTACGGATTCTGGAAGAATGTCTCGAATATAAACAATCGGCGTAAACCAAAACCAGAATTGAAGAATAATACCCACGATTTCTTTTAAATCACGAAGAAATACAGTCAGCGATGCGGCTAATAGACCAAATCCAAAGGCAAATAATTGCTGAAGATAATATATAAAAGGAAATAGGATCAATTGCTGATCCAATGGATACTCCGTAATCAAGAGAAATACAAAAAAAAAGCCTATAGTAATCAGGAAGGTTATGGATTCACTTAAAATGATATAAAGGAGTAAATCCGGGAGTGAGAGATTAATCTTTGAAATGATGTGTTTTTTATCAAGAAAAATGGATGTGCATCTTGAAATGGTGTTTGCAAATGCAGTCCATGTAATCAGCCCGGCAGACACATAAATACTATAGGAGTAGATATTCGATGATCCCGGTAAACGTGAGCCCATAATCTGGCCAAAAATGACAATGTAAATAAGCAATTGCACAATTGGCCAGATAAATGCCCAGAGTGAGCCTAAAACAGAACCTGCAAATCGTTCAGAAAAGTCTCGTTTCGTGAGTTCTAAAATCAGATTCAAATGAGACATAGTCAATTGTAAACTGTACTTAACATTTAATTCCTAAGTGTCGCACTATTGGAAGCATATCTGTTTGAAATGATTTTGCTAATTCTTCCAGTCGCTTGATATTTTCCTGTTCATCCTGAATAGGCTGACCTTCATGTATGAATCGGTGACCTAACGACTTCATTCGATTCCACGTTGTGGCTACACTATTCTGTTGTTTTTCTATGTAAGATAACAACAGAAGTTGTTCTACAATATTGAGTTGCATGCCACTACCGATCATCGGCAATGCAATG
>PDZT01000088.1 GCA_002753105.1 Deltaproteobacteria bacterium YD0425bin50
TACGTCTATTCGGGACGCTGGAGCGTCCCTTGCTGCGTTCCCACGCTGGAGCGTGGGAACGATCGCTCGCGTACGACTGGAACGCGAAATCAACTATTTCACTAAAAAAGGCCACACTCAAATCAAATCAACTGCTTAAAATTTTTTATCTGATGTGTATCTCCCATGACAGCAACGAAATCTCCTTGTGTAAAACAATAGTTAATATCCGGATTGGGATATACTTTTTTGTTATGAATGACGCTTAATATTGAAACCCCCGTTTTACTGCGAATACCCAATTCCTGAATGGTTTGACCCAATACAGGACTTCCTTCAGGGATATTAACCCATGTTAATTCTAACAGATGACTTGCCATTTGAAGTTGAACAAGTGTTTCATACTCGGAATTTGCCCGATATAATGATGCATATAATCCATGTCGAACCATATCGGTAAATTGTATAATTTCAGTCGCTGGAATATTCAAAGAAACTAACGTTTGACGGGTAATTTCCAAACCCGCTTCAAATTCCGGCTGAATCACTTCATCAGCGCCAATATTATGTAGCAATTCCATGTGTTCTTTACTTTCAGCTCGTGCAACAATATGCAGTTTCTGATTCAGTTTACGAGACTGTTCAATAATCGTTTTCGTGATAATCGCGGAAGGTGTTGTGATAATCAACAGTTTCGCATGTTCAATTTTAGCCGCTTCTAAAACAATAAGCTGGCTTGCATCTCCATAAATCAAGGGCAATTTCCATTCGTTAACCTGATTGATCTGAATGGAATTAAATTCAATTACAACAAACGTTACATTTAGTGATTGCAATACCTGAGCCACATAAGAACCTATTCGACCGCATCCAGCAATCACTACATGATCCTGAAGTTCAGTTACAGGCAGGTTAATCGTTTCAAGGGGTTCATGTTTAAACCATTTTTTTCTGATTGCATACAGCGGCGCAGTTAATCCTGAAATAAACGGAGTGAATACCATCGTGATTACAGCAGAAGTCAGGATAAGGGAATACAGATCATTATTGATAGAATGGCTGTTCAGTCCCACTCTGGCTAAAACAAAAGCGAATTCACCGATTTGAAAAAGCCCTAACCCTACAGCTAAAGGTATGACATTTCCATAACCGAAAAAGGTAACCAGTGTTCCAAAAATCAGCCCTTTGCCAATAATGACAAGAAATACCATCACTAAGACTGTGGTTAAGTTTGCAAGTAAATATGCAGGGTCTAATAACATTCCTACAGAAACAAAAAAAAGCAATCCAAATATATCACGTAACGGAATAATATCGTTTAAGGCCTGATAGCTATAATCGGATTCGCTTAACACCATGCCAGCAACAAAAGCCCCGAATGCAAATGAAAGCCCGAACAAATATGTAGTATAGCCTATTCCCAAACCAATAGCTGTGATGGATAACAGAAACAGTTCCCGTGAATTCCAATTGACAATATATGCCATCAGACGAGGAATGACTTTTGTTCCTATGAAAATCATCAAAACAAGAAAACAAGCTGCCTTTAATACTGCCCACCCCAAAATTGGCAAACCTAATTTGGGGTTGCTTAACTGAGGCAAGATAATCATAAGCGGAATAACAGCTAAGTCCTGAACAATGAGCATACCGATCATGACCCGGCTGGAAAGCGTGCCCATTAAACCGCGATTCATAAGGGTTTTTAAAATAACCATAGTGCTGGATAACGAAATTAACGCGCCTATCCAAAGAGACGAAATTGTATCCCATCCAAGCCACATTCCAATGGCAAAACCATATAAAATGGTCAGAAGCATTTGTATCGGAGTGCCGATTAGGGCAATCTTTTTCACGGGTTGTAATTCTCTGAATGAAAATTCAAGCCCTAACGCAAACAGTAAAAGCGCCACTCCGATTTCAGCTAATAGTTCGATATCGTGTATTTCTGTAACTGTAACTCCGCCTGTATAGGGGCCAACAAATACACCCGCTAATATATACCCCAAAATCAGCGGCTGCTTTAATTTTTGAGCAATCAATGCTCCTAATAAAGCGGCAACAACAATAATTGCAATATCAGCAGCTATTCCCATAAGTTAATCCAATTTATTCAAAGGCTCTGCCCGGTTTTACTCCTAAACGCCGTAATACAAATACAAGCGGGCAAAAACCTGTAAATGCAGATTGTAATACATTCGAACCGACAAACGCTGTAAACCACAGCCAATAATGGCTATGAACAACAGATAGTAATAACGTCAATAAGACCATAGTCCCTGCAAATGCAAACACAATGCGATCAATGTTCATCTCTGATGTCTCCTTAATTTCTTTTATGTTCATTATTCATTATGGTTCTAAGTTGATCCACTTGTGTTTCCTGTTTCACAAGGGGTAACGTTTTTAATGCGTCAATCGTATCTTCAAATGCTGGTCTTTGGGATTGATAAATAATGCCCAAGGGAATGCGTTCTTCCCATTCTGTTGCGAGTTCCATTGCATGTTTCAAGTCAGAACGGTTATGGGTAGCTTCATCCAATTCATATATTCGTTTTTGATACCACGGATAAGTATTGATTGAATTAAATGATACACATGGCTGACAAATATCAATAATACTGAACCCCCGATGCTGAATACCTTGCTGAATCAACTGACTTAACTGCTGAATTTTTCCAGAAAAACCCCGTGCTACAAACGTTGCACCTAAACTTAACGCAACTAAAATCGGGTTAAATGGCGTCTGATGAACCCCATGCGGCTGTAATTTAGTAATCATACCTATAGAGCTTGTCGGTGAAGCCTGACCTTTAGTCAGACCATATACCTGATTGTTGTGAACAAGCAGCGTAATATTTGGATTTCTGCGAATCGCATGGATAAAATGATTTCCACCTTCTCCGTAGCAATCACCATCTCCAGAACTGACCAACACAGTCAGATCATGATTCGCTACTTTGGCACCTGTTGCCACAGGAAGCGCACGACCATGCAGACCATGAAACATGTTACAGCGTATAAAATGCGGTGTCTTTCCTGCCTGACCAATCCCTGACACTATCAGTACTTTTTCTGGAGGAATCGTTAAACTGCTTAAGGCATGTTTCATTGCCTGTAAAATACCAAAATTACCACAGCCCGGACACCATTTATTTTCAAATGTGCTATCATAACGGGAAATATCTATCATTCTTTTACCTCATTTCATCAGTGACTTATAATTATTGCATAAATTGATCAACGATTTTTTGGGGATAAAATGGTCTGCCATCATATTTCAATAACGTATGCGTATATGCGATCCCCGTCTGTTCTTTGATAATACGACCTAACTGCGCTGTCATATTTCCTTCAACCATGACAATCCGTTTTTTCTTTTTAAGCATGTCTGCTACAATCTGCGCTGGAAAAGGCCAAATATCTACAAAATGCAGGCATCCAGCATCCATCCCATATTTTCTGAGAATGTCAACCGCTTCCCGAATGGCGCCTTTACTACTTCCCCACCCTAGTAAAAGCATCTCAGCATCGCCATAATAGGATTCTGGCGGCTTCATCTCTTTAGTCATTGCTGCTATTTTTTTCATCCGTTTATCTGCCATGGCTATTCTGACGTCTATGGCTTCTGAATTATGACCGTCTTCGCTATGCTCATTCCCTGTAACCAGCACAAGCGCATCACCATTGCAAGGCAAAGCACGAGGTGAAATACCATCAGGGGTTACTTGAAATCGCAAATATGACGCTGGGTTACTTATCTCCTGATCCGTAACATAAAACCGTTCAATTCGATCTGGAACCTGAAATGGTTTATCTGCAATATAAAGCGATGTATTAAAAAAATGATCCACAAGAACAATGGATGGCACCTGATATTTCTCAGATAATAAAAATGCCTTCTGCATGGTGTCATAAGCTTCATTGATGGTTCCGGGAGCAAATATAAATCGTGGGAATTCATCCTGTGAGGCATATATGGCAAACAATAAATCTGCCTGAGCAGTTCGTGTCGCCATACCTGTTGCGGGTCCGGGACGTTGTGCATTAACAATGACCAGCGGAGTTTCACTGATTGCTGCTAAACCTAAACCCTCAGTCATTAAACAAAACCCGCCTCCAGATGTTGCTGTCATGGATCGAACACCTGCAAATGATGCACCAATAGCCATGTTTACTGCGGCAATTTCATCTTCAACCTGTTCCACAACCACTGGCAACCCTTTTTGCCCATAAGACACCAGATACGACATAATCGCTGTTGCAGGGGACATTGGATAAAATGCTGCGAACCGACAATCTGAAGCTAATGCACCTAATGCAATACTCTGAGCACCATCCAGCATGATTCCTTTAGGTTCTTTTTCCTGCCATGAAAATGCCCACTGAAATTTAGCGAGTTGTACCGCTTTGAATCCAAGGGACGCGGCCATCAAATTTTTATCCATCACAGACTTTTCTTTTTTTCCAAACAAGTCTTCAAGTACCTCATTCAATAAGGTCAATGGGCCACCTAACAGCCCAATACATGCACTTGCCGCAACTGTATTGGCAGTAATCAAACCGCCGGCTTGCTTTGCCAAGGCATTGATGGGTAGCGTAAATACCGAATCTCCTTCCACGCCAATTTCTGTATCAATCATGACCAATCCGCCATCATCCAATTCTGATTTATGCAGGTCATAGGCCTTACGATCCAGCGCAATCAACAGATGTAATCGATGATAAGGCGCATCTATTGGCCGATCAGCTATGCGCAACTGCAAAAAACTTTCACCACCTCTGACGCGTGACTCATAATCATTGATGGCAAATACATATAATCCTGCTTTCTGACACACAAGCGATAGCAGTTGACCTACGGTTTGAATCCCCTGACCTGCTTCGCCTCCAATTTGAATACTGATATCAATTCCCATATATCCTCACATGGTTTTATATATTTTCAGATTTTCGATTTTTGATTATTTTTTATACGAATGTTTATGACAAGTCATAGTCATTACGGGGAGGAAGTAAACCGACTTCCCTTGCAAAAAAATCTAATCTGTTTCTTGTTGCAGCGCCCAAATGCGTTTCAACTATCTGTCTAGCCTTGCCATAATCAACATGAGTATTTTTTAGTATGTTTTTTACATCTTCCTCATCTTTTACCTCTCCTGTTACCATTTTCATTGCAATTAAATATTCTTTTGAGACTAATGGAATTTGAATATGTTCGTCAATCATAATACTATCTTTAACATTATTTAACGCGTCTGTAAAAAGCGATTGAAAGTCTAATCGTCTATCAATAAAATCAATACTTAGACCCTGTTCACGAATTCCTATACCTCCAATTTTCAAATAATTATAGTGTAATTGGAATTTGTTAATACATTCTTCGATAGCTGTGGACGAGCTTAAAAGGACTGCAAAGTCCACATCTTTTGTGTATCGATGTTTGCTTTCATCTTCTACATAAGCCCAAATCGCTATTCCTCCAATTACAGCATAATGATGAACGCCTGATTGTTTAATAATTTCAATACCTTTTTTTATAGATTCAACAGGATTAAAAGCCAATGACTTTTTTTTAATTACATTGAGTTCTATGTTTTGAGTATCTTGGATATATCGTTCAAGCATACATAAACCACTACTAAATTAATTAATTTGGATATGTTATATTTTCTATTTTATATTTGGATTAATGGCGTTAATTAAGTGAATATGCTCTTCAATTTAATATCTTGGACAAACTTTCCAAATATCTTTACAATATTCTCTAATAGCCCTATCAGAAGAAAATTTTCCCATGCGCGCTGTGTTTAAAATTGACATACGCGTCCATAACTCTCTGTTCCGCCAAGCAACATCTACCTTTTCCTGACATTCAATATAGGATTGATAATCCGCAAAAAGCATGAAACTATCATGAAACATCAGAGAATCAACCAGATGTCTGAATAGCCCAATATCCCCTTTTGAAAAATATCCTGAAGAAATAAGATCAATAACCTGTTTTAGTTCTTGATTATTATGATAGTATTCATAAGGATGATAGCCTTGTAATTGAAGCTGCTCAATTTCGTCTGCTTTGAGCCCAAACAGGAAAAAATTTTCTGGTTTTACTTCTTCTCTTATTTCAATATTGGCTCCGTCCAATGTTCCAATAGTTAAAGCCCCATTCATTGAAAATTTCATATTGCCTGTGCCTGATGCTTCTTTTCCTGCTGTTGAAATCTGCTCTGAAAGATCTGCTATAGGATATATTCGCTGTCCTAGTTTTACATTGAAATTAGGGATAAATACGACTTTAATACGATTTTTTACATCTGGATCATTATTGACAACATGAGCGACTGAATTAATTAATTTAATAATCAGTTTAGCCATGGAATACCCGGGAGCAGATTTACCTCCAAACAAAAAGACTCTTGGAATAATGTCAATATTGGGATTTTGTTTAATTCGATGATAAAGAGTAATGATATGAAGCAAATTTAAGTGTTGTCTTTTATATTCATGTATTCTTTTCACCTGAACATCAAACAGGTAATCAGGATAAATTTTTACGCCGGTATTCGCAAAAATATAGTTGGACTGTTCTGCTTTATTTTCATATTTAACTTGATGCCATTTTTTCTGAAACGCTTTATCATCTACAAAGGCTTCCAGTTGTTTCAGTTGTTCCAAATCCTTTATCCAACCGTCCCCTATTGTTTCAGTAATAAGCTTTGAAAGCCTGTAATTTGCCAGCATCATCCATCTTCGTGGCGTAACACCGTTTGTTTTATTGCTAAATTTTTGCGGATATAATTTATAAAAATCCTTTAATGTATGTTTTTTTAAGAGTTCTGTATGAAGTTCGGCAACTCCATTGATTGCATAGCTTCCAACACATGCTAAATTAGCCATTCTCACAAATTTTTCACCATTCTCATCAATTAATGAAAGCGCTTCAATTGAAACCGTGTTGCGTTGACTGCTATGAATTACTTCATGCAGGAATCGATGATTAATTTCATAAATTATTTCTAAATGACGAGGTAACACACTTGCAAATAATGGCAAAGACCATTTTTCAAGCGCTTCTGGCAAAAGCGTGTGATTCGTATAAGCAAATGTTTTTTGGGTGATATTCCATGCTTTATCCCAATCCATTTTATGTTCATCTAGTAAAAGATGCATCAGTTCAGCTACAGCTACAGAAGGGTGTGTGTCGTTTAATTGAGCTGCAAATACTTCATGAAAATTATCCAGACTTTTTTCTTTTAATAAGTGCATTTCAATCAAATTCTGCAAAGAACATGAAATAAAAAAATATTGTTGTTCTAATCGCAACAGTTTTCCCCGCATCTGCTCATCATTCGGATATAATACTTTGCTTAGATTTTCAGCCGTTACCTTGTCCTCAACTGCACCATAGTAATCCCCGCGGTTAAAATCCTGAAAATCAAATGACTCAGGCGAATCCGCTTTCCATAAACGAAGCATTGTCGATGTTGGAACTTTATACCCAAGTACTGGTGTATCATAAGCCATTCCTCTCACTATTCTTCCGGGAATCCATTTTACACAATATCTTCCATCAGAATCCGTATAATGTTGAGTATAACCTCCTAATTTTACATTATAAATCCTTTCAGGCCTTGGTATTTCCCATGGATTTCCTAACCTAAGCCACTTATCTGTATATTCAACCTGCCATCCATCAATGATTTGTTGATTAAAAATTCCAAATTCATAGCGAATACCAAAACCAATTGCCGGGATACCCAGAGTGGCCAGCGATTCCATATAACAGGCAGCAAGTCTGCCAAGCCCTCCATTTCCAAGCCCCGGTTCTGATTCAAGGTCTATGATTTCATCAAGATTCAGGCCAAATTGTTTAAGCGCTCTATTCATCGTGTCATACATTTCAAGATTGACTAAATTTTTACCAAGATGAGGGCCTGTAAGAAATTCCGCTGAAAAGTAACAAACTGCTTTTGCCTTGCTAGAAAAAAAATCTCCTACTGTCTCAATCCATCTTTTCAACATATGATCCCTTACCGTATAAGCCACTGCGAGATAATAATCATTTGGTGTTGCAGTTGTTAAGGGCTTTCCTATGGTATAAAAAAGATGTTCGGCTATTGACTGTTTTATATCATTCACATTTAAACTGGTTCTGATGTTCGTCTGAATAGCTGTTCCAATTGCTTGATTATCCATTTTTTACTCCTCTCAGTAGATTATATGATTGTTAGATTTTCGATTTTCGATTTGTCATTTTAACAAAGAATTGAACGTTATCTATTTCTTTTAAAAAATTAATTAGTGATCTGAAAAGTGATCATTTGTTCTTCAACTTCTTCAGGGGTAATACGTTCCATACATACTGAATGATCACAGGTTCTTTTACCACAAGGCACGCAGGTCAGTTCTGTTTTTTGAAGTACTGTTCCTCTGTAAGGGCCTGTACGTTTCGGGTTAGAAGGTCCAAAAAGTGCTATGACTGGTTTTCCAAGAGCTACAGCTAAATGCATGGGTCCGGTATCACATGAAATGACAAGCTGTGCAGCATTGAAAACTGAAATCAATGCAAATAAACTTGTTTTTCCTGCTAAATTATAGGGGTGTAAATGAGTTAGCGCAACAATTTTATCTACAATAGGCTGATCTTCTTTACCACCTGTAATCACTACCGATAGCCCAAAACGCGATTGAATACGATCTGTAAGATTTGCAAAATGGTCTATTGGCCAACGATTTGCCTTTTTTGTAGCACCAATATTCAGTACTACAAAAGGATTTTTTGGAAATTCCACAGGCAACGGAGTATCAGGAATAGGAATTTTCCATTCGATAGTATCGATTGGAATACCTAAATGAGTTGCAAATTCTAAATATTGATCAAGCATATGGCTATGAGTGGGTCCCGGATGAATACGTTCATAAGGTAAAATCCACGTCATTTCCTTGCAGCGTCTGCGATCAAACCCGATTTTTCGATTTGATCTTGAAAGCATACCAAACAATCCAGACTTTAAAATGCGCTGCAAATCCAAAACCATATCATAGGATTGTAATCTGAGTTGGCCAATGACCTGAGCAATTTCTTTTTTCCAGTTGTATTTGTTAAACAAAATCGCATGATCAACACATGAATGAGCTGATACTAAAGGATAGCTTAAGGGTTCGACTAACCAATGTATCTGAGCTTGAAAATGTTTTTTTAACTGAATCACCAATGGAAACGTATTGATCACATCTCCCAATGCGCCGAGTTTAATAATCAGGATTTTCATTATTTGGTTTCCGTTTTCCAATAATGATAAAAATGATGCACTGGTCCAAATCCGTGTCCCAACTTATAGCCAGCACCTGCACAAATAGCTTCATATACATAGGTTTTAGCATGATAAACAGCATCAATTAGGGGTTGTTCTTTCGCTAAACCTGCGGCAATAGCAGAAGATAATGTACAGCCTGTGCCATGAGTATTGTTTGATATTATTCTGGGTTTAGAAAAAGTCATCCATTGATCATCGCTTGCTATATAAAGCACATCTGCGCTTTCACTACCTGAATCATGACCACCCTTAATCAGCACATTTTTACATCCAAAACCTGCTATGTTCTTTGCGGCACTATACATCTCTTGTAGGCCTTGAATTTTTTTACCATACAATACAGATGCTTCCGGTAAATTAGGCGTTACAATATCAGCTATGGGGAGCAATACCTCTTTTAAAGCCTCAATTGCATCATCTTGTAAAAGTTTGCTGCCTGTTTGAGCAACCATAACTGGATCAAGCACAATACATGATGCATGATAATGCTGAAGTTGTTTTGCAATAACCTGAATGACTTCTGCTGAATGCAGCATCCCAATTTTGACAGCATCTACATGGATATCTGAATAAATTGCATCCAGTTGGGCTTCTATCATTGATAACGGAACTGCATGTATCAATGAAACTCCAGTTGTGTTTTGTGCTGTGAGTGCAGTAATTACCGACATACCATAACAACCCAACGCGGAAACTGTTTTCAAATCTGCCTGAATTCCAGCACCGCCACTTGAATCAGAGCCAGCGATCGTTAATACTGTACAGTAATTTTGGTTATCCATTTTTTTCCTTTTGTTTGTGATTGAGGATTACACAAATCATCATGTGTAAATCTGTGATATCTGTTTAGGAATGTCTTGAACTGTGATTTATTTGATTTATGTGATCGCCATGATAATCATTGTTAATCACAAAAATCAGACGAATCATAGTTCAGACAATCAGGAAATTTATTAAATTTCCGTTCCTTAATCAGTTTAATCTGTGGTCTTAAAATGATCCCATCCTTTCAATGACATGGGTTTAGAAAATCCATTTTTATCGATGAGATGTAATTCTTGTGAGTCTGTAATTTTTCCAACAACATAAAGCGGTTGTTGAAATTCAGATTGGTACTGAGTACATAATTCATCACTATGTTCTGGCGAAACCGTACAAATCAAAACATAATCCTCACCACCCGATAAAGCAAAATCATAAAGAGATCGTTGGAATTCCTTTGCGAACCATTGTAAATGATCGGATATTGGAATGTCTTTTTCATAAATAAGTGCCCCGACATGACTGCTGGTTAATATATGCCCAAGATCAGCACAAAACCCATCACTTATATCAATAGCAGCATGTACCCAGCCCGAATTCGCTAAAAATTGCCCTTGTTTTATATGAGCATTAGGGCATTGATGTGCATCAATTAAGGCTTTCAACTCATTGTTTCGAGGATGAATCGTATTTAACAACAGAAAGAGTCCTGCGCTGCTATCCCCAAGACAACCAGTAACGCAAATCATATCATTCAGTTGCGCAGCATCTCGGGTAAGTAACTTGTTTTTTTGGATAGTGCCAACTACGGTGATGTTAATTACTATATCATGGGAAGCAGATGATGTATCACCGCCTAAAATGTTCACTCCATACTGAAATGCAGCGTGTTTAATCCCTTGATATACATCGTCAAGATAAGTATCTGAACAGGTTTTAGGTATAGCAATACTCACAAAACAGTGACGTGGAGTTCCACCCATAGCCGCAATATCACTTAAATTAACCATCAGTGATTTGTAACCTAACTTGAAACCGCTTGTTAATGATCTAAGAAAGTCGATCTGTTCTACAAGCATATCAGTGGTAACTAAAATATGTTCAGATTGAGGTAGGTCAAAAATTGCACAATCATCACCGATGCCCTTAATTACGCCCTGTGGAAAACGGATACAATCGTGCTGAATTCGTTCAATAAATGCAAACTCACTTTGCAAATAGGTCATGTTTATTAGTAGGTGGGAATATCAAGCCCACTATAGCTTTCCAGAAAAGTTTTTGGCTGCGTTATCGGTCGTTGATGTATTATATATACACCTTCCTCCCTGCTGCCTTGCCAAAAATCTTTTCTAAAAAACTATAAGCGGGCTTGATTAAAAATAAATTTTTTCTATAGGCTAAAATTGAATCCCATTGTAAGTGCTGTATTTTTCCAAACAATATCATTGGGGAACTTTTTATTTACTAGTCTTACATCGTCAAAATAATCTTTAATTTGAACTCCTAATCGTGATTTTTCATAATCAATAGAGTATCTAGTAATAAATGATATCGTTTTGGTGATACCAATCTGCATGGTAAGGCTACCCGTCCAATGGTAATAGTCAGAGTCTTTAAAGTAAATCATATGATCATATGCTTGAAGGAAGATCACCTTTTCACTAAGCATTAATGTCATGTTTTCCATAAATCTTATACCCGTTGAATTATACCTTAAATGAAATGGTGTTAACGACTCTACTATGACTTTACCTTGATTTTTCACCTCTGGGAAATCAGTTTTAATCATGTCAGTCATGAAATTATTTGCTTCATAGCCATAATACCCTCCAACTTTTAAAAGAACTGGAGGCTTATTAAAGAAAGAGAAAGTAGAGCCTATATAGTACGTGTCTCGGCTATCTAAATATAATCCGTTATCATATTTCCACATATATCCCAAACCAGCCGAAATCCTATCGGTGATATCATATGCAAACATCTGATTAATATCGCGTTTTTGAATATCTGTTTTTTTATTTGTTATGTTTTGCTCTGTCTTATTTGAAGTTAAACCCAAATTAGTCATACTTGAAAAATATTCTTTTCGCAATAATAGCGTAGTATCTCCTTTCTTTATATCAGCATCAACATTTCCGGTTAAGAGAGTGCCTGTGATATTACCTTCAAGGTGATAAAGCAAAGCTGTAGGTGTTGGGCTATATGCATGAGCATTTTTTTTCCACCATTGCCCCAATTCTTTTCCATCAGAAATCCATTTATTTTCAACTGGAGCGCCTTGTTGAGAAGATTTTGCTTGAACTTTGGATAATGTACCAAAAGCGAATACAAAAATAAAAGCAACGGTAACGATAAATGATTTTTTCAGAACCACATTCATCTTTTTCCTCCTAGTCTTAATTATTATTATTTGATATATTTAATTAGTAGGAATTGATCATCGAATACATTATGTTGTAGAGACAAGAAATTTACATTGCCCCTACATATACTGCCCATTGTCTAAAACAAAACAAGTTGAACAAAATGATGATCAAGTCCTCTTTCGTAACACTGTATAGATAAGTTCTTAAAAACTGTTACTCAATTGGTACTAAGTCTGGAACTGAAACTTCCCATTCATCCAATTCAGTATTTTTAGAAGTAAGGGTAACTTGATATTTTTTACCTTCTATATTAACGCATGGCAAAATCAACGCATCAGGATTTAAACATATTTCATTAGCACTTGTATCTGCTGCATTCAACGTGGTTTTATCCAGTTTAAAAATGAGATCACGATCATGTTTGAAGTTAGCAGCAAACATAAATCCACCTTGATTTAGATGAGGCACCTTAAATTCAAATGAATTATCTCGGATCACAAGATCAATACAAGTTACTGCTGCTTTTTCTGCAAGCCAAGATAGGGTGTTCAGAGTAAATGCTTTGTTAAATGGTGCGCTTTCATTGAAAATTCCATTCTGGTCAAGCTCTCGAGCAGAAAACATTGCAGCTTCAGCAAAAACAGCCACTCGTCCTGCACCATAAAGAACCGTAGCACCTTGCAGCATACCTTGGCCTAAAGGTAAAGAGAGTTGTTCTTGTGGCGATTTTTCGTAAGCTACGTGGTTAAATGGATACAGTAAAAGCGTATTTGCTCCTAACTCCATGAGAGGCTTGAAATTTACACCCGGCAGAATACGGAAAGAACCGCCAACAAATGACGTGGCATAATCAATACCTGCAGTTATTTTATGGGGATAGAGACGTCCATGACTGTCAGTACCGCCAATTGAATTTTTATGAAATTTCAAATAATTTCCCTTATTTCCACCAAGTTGACCACGACTTGCTGCATACAACAAAAATTGTTCATCAAATGCATAAGTATTATCCATAATAATACCAAACGCTTTTGCTAATGCCTGTGATGCGGCTGGGAAAGGCATGTGATCAGTAACGAGCATCAATGATCCACCCTCTTTAACCCAGTCTTTAATTACCTTAATTTCATCATCAGTGTATGCGGATTGAGCTCGTAATCCGTTAGCAAAATTGGGTGGAGCTAATTGGTTAAAGGATAATACCCAACCATTTGTTTCAGCACTTTCAATCGCAGCATTTTTAGCATCTAATGCAGTTGCACAAACCAGAATATTGATTCCAGCCAGTGATTCTTTTGTAAATGCCTCTGCAATTGGCTTTACATTGAAACCATCTTTGGCAGCCAATTCGCCAAAAACTTTAAATCGGCCATCTAAATTATGAAAATTGTTATGGCCTTGGTCAACAGCAACAACAGGGCCACTACCTAAAGAAAAATGTGGATGTTCAACTACAATTTCCGGTAATTCACCATAACTGAATGTTGCTCCAAAGAGAAACAGAGCCACAATCATCACCATACTTACTCGTTTACTACTCATTTTTTTCATTTTACTCTCCTTTTTTTTGTTAATTATAATATGTCTCACTTTGTAATTTGCGAGACTATACCGTTAAAAAAACTTATAGTTCATATAAATGGGTTTTAAGTTCCGCTGCCAGATTGCTAACAT
>PDZT01000516.1 GCA_002753105.1 Deltaproteobacteria bacterium YD0425bin50
TTCCTAATGCAATTTGTTCATCTGCGTGTTCAGCCTGAGCAATGGCTCCGTCTTCATCGATTGTCAGATAAGCGCCGATATGAGAATCTACCTGTTTGATTCTCTCTAAATAGGCAATCGTTAATTGTTTTGAAGTGATCTCTTTTTTTCTTAAAAGATCGTGAGCAGATTGTATTGTCAATTCATGTATATTCATTGTTATTTTTTACCAATCATGGAAGTTAGGCACAGAGGCACAGAGTTACAAAAAATTAAATAATTCTTGGTACAATAAAATACCCGGCATCTTGCTCTGGAGCATTTGCCAGTGCAAGTCGGTTATCCAAATGAGAGCTAATTTCATCATCCCTCAATTCATTATTGACTATACCTATATGAGAAGTTACGGGTATATCTTTTGTATCAACACCTTCTAAAATTGCGATATATGAAAGGATGTCTCCTATTTGTTTTGAAAAAGACTGAATTTCCACATCATTAATATCAAGTCTTGCCAAATGAGCAACATAGTGGACTTCTTGTTTATTAATTGCCATATACATTAACTCCATTAATTTTTTTTATTTATCATTTAAGATGGATAATCAATCCGTTTATACGTTCTTGCTTGAGTTGTTGAAGGATTTTGGCTGCTTCATCGCTCTTACCATAGGAACCTATACGAACCCGATACCATGTACCTTTGTCTTTTATTAATGCGGATCGAATATACGGAGCATAGCCTTTTAATTTTAGCTTTTGAACCATTTCTTCAGCATCTTTTATATCTTTTAAAGATGCAATTTGAATGACATAGTTTCCAGTAGATTCAGGTTTTAACTCTGATGCTTTGGGAAGATTCTCATCAGGTTTCGTTGATGTTGAAGTTAGCTGTTGTTCCGATGGGGTTGTCCCTACAGGTGGACTATTTGATGTTGTTTGCTGGTTTTCAATAGTTCCTATTTCAGGTGAATTTTGAGGTTCAGTTGGGATAATAGGATCAGTTAATGCTTTTTTTAAAGGAGATACAGCCTCTTCTTTTTTAGTAGGTGGCGTTGGAGTTACAGTTGTTACGGGTTCAGCAGTGTTCTCTGCAGGCGTATTTTTTAATTTATCATAAAAAGAAAGTCCAGATGAATCAATGGGTTGCAATTCAACGAGATGTTGTTCTGAACGCATTATCTTAAGCTTTTGAATGAAAAATGCAAGTTCTCCATGGATTTTCTCCATATTAAATTCAATGGGTGATGTATGACGTCCTACTAAAACGCCACAAAAAAACATCCAGACCGATATCACTAAAAAAAAACAATACCATCCAAACCGTTGAACCTTAGTCAACGCATAAGTGGGTTGGATTTCCTCAATCATTTCTTGATCATTATTCATGGTATTCATATCGCTCAACACACTACATTTTATGAGGGGAAGATACACCTAATAGGGTTAAACCGTTTCGAATTACTGTTCTTATGGCAGACACGAGATATAATCGTGCATGGGTAAGTTCAATATCATCAGAAAGAATCCGATGTTGATTATAATACGCATGAAACAGAGATGCCACGTCCATGAGAAAAAAGGTGATGCGATGGGGTTCTTTCATTTGCGCACTGAGTTTAATCAATTCAGGAAATTCCACCAAGCGTTTCATCAAATCAATTTCTTCAGCAGCGGTTAACCGTTCAAGTCCGCTGTCTGATGGTTGAATTGTAGTAATTCCTTTTTCAGCCTCAGCTTTTGTTAAAATACTTGAAATCCGTGCATGAACATATTGGACATAATAGACTGGATTATCATTGGTTTGTTTTTTAGCCAATTCAAGATCAAAATCCAAATGGCTGTCATAATGCCGGGTTAAAAAAATAAACCGTGCAGCATCTGTCCCAACTTCATCAATGACCTGCTTCAATGTTACAAATTCACCGGAACGCGTGGACATGGCAACCGGTTCTCCATTACGTAATAGACTAACTAACTGGATCAAAATAATATCAAGCCGTTGAATATCAACATCTAATGCCTTCATCACTGACTGAATACGCTCAACATATCCATGATGATCTGCGCCCCAAATATCAATTATCCAATCCAATCCGCGATCTACTTTATCTTTGTGATAGGCGATATCTGATGCAAAATACGTGGTCAATCCATTGGCTCTGACAACAACACGATCTTTTTCATCTCCATAATCGGTTGTTTTAAACCACAAAGCACCATCATGTTCATAGACAATGCCTTTGTTTTTAAATGAAATAATCGCAGCATCGACTTTGCCTTCATCATACAAGGTTTGTTCACTAAACCAAGTATCATGGATAACACCAAATTGACGTAAATCGGTACGAATGCCGTCAAGAATAACATCGGCTGCCACGCGAGAACAGTAAACAATCGCTTTTTCTGTGTCCCATTCGCCCAATTCTTTGCCTTTGGATTGGAGAATATCTTTGGCAATATCAAGAATATAATCGCCTTGATAGCAATCCTCAGGGAAATCCACTGTCCTTCCTAATAAGTCTAACATCCGTAAATAGACTGATCTTCCTAACGTCTTAATTTGCCGTCCAGAATCATTGATATAATATTCTTTAATCACCTTATAACCACAAAATGAAAGAATATTTCCTATGATATCACCTACAGCCGCACCACGACCATGACCTACATGTAAAGGCCCGGTTGGATTGGCGCTGACAAATTCGACTTGAACAATCTTGTCTTTACCAATATCGCATCTTCCATAATCGTTGTTTTTTTGATGGATATCATGCAATACTGGATACCAAGCAGTTGGCTTGATAAAAAAATTGATAAATCCAGGACCTGCAATGTCAATTTTTTCAATCCAATCTATCTGATTATCCAGATGAGATTTAAGTATTTCAGCTACTTTCCGAGGAGACATCTTGAAGAGTTTTGCGCTCATCATCGCAATATTCGTAGAGAAATCACCATGAATTTTATGATTTGGCTCTTCAATTCCAACCTG
>PDZT01000517.1 GCA_002753105.1 Deltaproteobacteria bacterium YD0425bin50
TAAAACCTGCATATTTGTACTGATCTCCAATGGGCAATATCATGCCTTCTTTTAAGGCTTCCCAGAGGATAGATGCAGTTTTTGTAGGTGTGGAATTTTTTTCATACACATTGGACAGGGTTTTTAAATCAAAATGGTTTCCAATACATGCCGCCACCTGTAACATGTCTTGTGTTTCAGGATTCAACATGCCAATTTTACTGATCATGAATGCAGCGACATTATCAGCAATAACTGCTTGTTCAATATGCTCCATATGCCATGTCCAGCGTTTGTAGGTTGCGTTATATTCAATATCCCGATTTTTATAGAGGGATTTAAAAAATTCGATAAAGAAAAATGGATTACCGCCTGTTTTGGTATATAGTTGTTTTGAAAGCGGGAGGCATTGTTGTTGATCTGAGTGCAATGTTTCTGCCACTAAGCAATTGAGATGCGTCCAATCCAACGGATTGAGCACGATTTGATTAATAATTGTGCCTTGTTTACTCATATCATTAATAGCAATCATCAACGGATGTGTTGGCGAAACTTCATTATCACGGTAGGCTATAATCAACAGCAAACTTTCTATATCCGTATGGGTTAATACATACTGCAATAAATGCAACGATCCTAAATCTGCCCATTGAACATCATCCAAAAAAAGAACCAATGGATGTTCTTGACTTGCAAATGTGCAGAGAAAAGCCTTAAATACCATTTGAAAGCGGTTTTGAGATTCGGCTGGAGGCAATTCAGGAATAGGGGGCTGTTTTCCAAGAATTAATTCCATTTCTGGAATCATATCAATAAGAAGTTGACCATTATTTCCAAGACGTTCTAACAACACCTGTTTCCATTTTTCTATCTGATCATGGCTTTCAGTCAGGATTTGACGCACCAATTCTCTGAACGCGTTAATCATTGAAAAATATGGCATATCCCGTTTAAATTGATCAAATTTTCCTCGAATAAAATATCCTCGTATATTGACAATATCTTTATAGAGTTCCTGAACTAAACTGGTTTTTCCAATTCCTGAATATCCTGAAATCAATAACAGCTCAGATGCTTCTTCTTTAACCCGCTCAAATGTTTTTAATAAAATATCAATTTCCTGTTCTCTTCCATACAATTTTTGAGGGATTTGGAATTTTTCTGAAAAATCATGCTGCCCAATCTGAAACAAGGAGATTGAACCTTTTTGGTCTAATTCATCTAAGCATAGGCGTAAATCAGCTTCGATACCCTCTGCACTTTGGTAGCGGTTTTCTGCTGTTTTGGATAAGAGCTTGAGGATAATGGTTGAAACAACTTCCGGGATACCTTTATGTATATCTTTAGGGGGTAGTGGATTTTGGGTGATATGAGAAAAGATCATTTCTAACGGATCAGCAGTTTCAAATGGTCGAACACCTGTGAACATTTCATATAGGGTGACACCAAGTGAATAGAAGTCTGTGCGATAATCTAAGCCTCTGTTCATCCTGCCCGTCTGTTCTGGTGAAATGTATGCAAGTGTGCCCTCAATGACATTGGGATTATGAATTTCTGGATTTTCCCGAGCCAGTTCAGTCGAAATGCCAAAATCAATCAATTTTAACTCATGCGTATCTGGATTATAGAGAATATTATATGGATTTATATCCTTATGCATGATATTTTGACGATGAATATGCTTGAGGATTTCTACAATTCGAATGGCGAGGTTAAGATTTTCTTTTAAAAAAGAAATATCTGGCTTGATAAAATGATACAGTGCCTGGGCACCGAAATCCTCCATAACCATTGCGAGAGCATTATCAAAAGGTTCAAGAGCAAACATTCGAATGACCCCATTCATCTCTAATTTACAGGTGATCTCGTATTCTCTACGGAATATTGCCAATTCACTTGGGTTTGGATAGGTTTTATTCAGTACCTTGATCACAACAGGGGTATTCTCTTTTTTTCGAACCCCTTTGTAAATAATTGTTTTATTGCTTTTATAAATTTCTATGCAATTGCTCACATCTCCAATTGTAAGCATCTCTTTTTCCTCTTTGATTTGTCTGAACACGATTAGATGATTTAAGGAATATTGTCCGAACAACTGATTCATATGATGTGTCTGATGAGTCTGTTTAAAAAAATCAGCGAAATCATATAAAATTGGTTCAGCAGTGCTTTAGACAATATTATAATTTCAATTCATAATTCATAAATTAATTTAAAACAAGAAGGAAGACAATTTGATACAATCCCATGACTAAATAAGTTGCTCATTTTTTTAACCACGAAATCCACGAAAAGCACGAAAAATGCTTTGTGGATTTCGTGGATTTCGTGTTTTTCGTGGTTAAAAAATGATGAATGAAATGGGAAGCTTATTTAGTTCTCATTCCTTAACAATAATTTTTTAATCTATTTTTTAGTCATAATACAATTTTGTCATAATAATTATTTTTATATACAATTTTGTTGTTGTTTATTTCTCTTTACAATAACCTATAACCAAGCATGTTGTATATATTATTCAATCATAAAAAAATTTCGTTTTTGTAAAAAAGTAATTACAACCTTTTTAGGATGCCCTTAATATATAGTCTTGAAAACTACGAATCGTATACTCGTCAGTGGCACTGTTATTGCTGTAGCTTCCGAAAACTAAACACATAGGGGAGACTATTGTATGAAACAACTAAACCATTGGATGCTGTTATTTTTGTTTGTTATTTTGCCTCAGATTGTTCATGCTGCGGATGTCCAGACAACAGATACTGGAACGACCGCTTGGATGCTGACTTCAACTGCATTAGTTTTGCTTATGGTACCCGGGTTGGCTATGTTTTATGGTGGACTCGTAAGGACCAAAAATGTATTAAGTACGATGATGCACAGCTTTGTAGCAATGGCTTTAATTGGGGTTTTATGGGTTGTTTGCGGTTATTCGCTTTCATTTGGTAAAAATATTAAGGCTAAATCTTTACGACTGGGAAATTTTATTCAGTC
>PDZT01000518.1 GCA_002753105.1 Deltaproteobacteria bacterium YD0425bin50
GGTAGCGATGAATTGGTACAATGGGTAGATGAACACAAGTATGAATCTTTTTCGGAATATGAAAAGGTTATCAGGGAAAGATTCAGAACGTTAGACGTCAAAAAGGTAACCAAAAGGCCGTTCGGAATTGAGATCGCATCTCCTTATGGTGATAGCGTAATGATATGTATTAAATATGCCAAAAGAGGAAATTATTTTCATTTGCAACTGTCTGCAAAAAATAACAACGTTGACTTTTACTCAGATGCATTGAGTTAAATGGCGATTGGGATTTATAGGAGACGACACCATGAAACACACATTTCACACCTTAAAATAACTTTTTTAATCTATTTATAATAATTACAGGAAATGCCCAAGTAAAATATGTATATTAAACTTTACTTATCTCTCCCTTGGTTTTATAAATATTTTTTCTTTAACTTTCAAAGCAGACAAATACTCCTTCTGTTGCGGTGTTAAAGGTTTATTCAATCTCCGTTCGTTTCCAATTTTGATAACCATGATTCCCATAAATTTTGTTACCAGCATAAATGATGTTGGTCGTTCAGTTCGTGCTTTTTTCCAACCTGGCAGGTCTTCATTGGTATCCTCAATATATTTGCGCATCGAATGTTCAATCAAACGCCAAATGAGAAGGGAGAGAAGCAACACTAAACCAAGGACTTCAATCCGTTCAGGCTTCTTAAGAAAGATAGCGTTTACAATCGCTGGATCTTTTAAAAAACTAAAATTTTGTTCTATCCCATGTTGGTCTTTATAAGCCTTCAATATCCCGCGTGAATCATAACGTTCCTCGCCTTCTTTGGGGACATTGCTTATCAAAACAAAACAACCCGACTCTTTGCGGAGTCTTACTATGGCTTCTTTGTTTTCTTCTAATTGGCTTACAATGCCATATCGCATTTCTTTAACCTCGCGTACTCCATCTTTAGGCCGTCCTTTTTTATACTTAGGAATTTCCTTAATTTGTGTTCGTGTCACGTAGTACTTTGAGTTTGATTTCCCTAAAGCATTTGCTGCTTTCTCAGCATCTTTCTGACAAAAAAATTCCTTTTTCCCTATCTCCTTACATTGAGATTCTAAAAGCTTTTGTTCTGCTTTCAACTCTCGATCTATTTTTTTTTGACGACGCTTATCATGTGCACTTGAATGAATTACAATCGCACGATAACTTTTACCATACAAACTAACCTCACTCTCAAATGCTTTGTATTGTGCAACAGGACGATTCTGAGTGGGTTTCGTTAGTGCTAATACCCCCACATCGATCCACTGATCGTTTAAAACAGCCTCCTTTATTACACGATCACATTCATTATAAGTTGCAGGAAGTCGGCTAATAAAAAGAGTTTGGTCGCCTATAACTTTCAGATTCTCCTCCGTTACCATTGCTGAATCCGCAATATAGATGAAAGCTCCGGGTTTAAGATTATGCGTCGCCATATGCTTTGAAATAGATGAAAGAACATCATTATTGATTTTTTTATCTGATGCATTTCCATCTTCTGTTTTCCCAAAAACGGGTATATTACGATCAACACATAGCATCGAAATAAGAAATTGTTTGAGATCTGGGCGATGATCTTTGCTATATCCATGAGTAATCTTTAAAACTTCGCTGTCTTCAGTTGGATTAAACATGTAGTCCCCAAAAACGTTAATGGAAGTCGTGTCAAAGCTTACATGCTTCGTTTTCACTCCAAAAACTGACACCCCTCTTCTGGCTATCTCTGAAAAAATTTTGATGGTGCCGATCTCATATGCTTTATCAATTACACGTGCAACATTATGGTCAGCAAAATATTCAGGTAAAATCTCTCTCCCCAGCAATAACTCGGTATCCTGTTGTTCAAAAAATTCATCTAATCGGTATAAAGGAGTTCGACCTGATAAGGTATCCATGATCAACCCAAGAAAAATAATTCCGGGTTCCACATCCATTTTACAAGGAATCATCTGATTAATCACTTCAACTAAATCAAGTTTTATAGCAAATTCTCTAATTATTGGCAGGTGATTAACATTATATAACTCAATTTTTTCTCCCCCCACTGAATTTTCTTTTTCAGCAAATAGTCTCATTTTTTTCTCCAATCTATTAAAAATCGGTTGAATTTTAAACTTACTTATGAGACTATCGTATATACTATATTTGATAGCTTGTCTAGCTAAAATAATAATTTTTGTTGCTCGGTTATCATTAATTAATACTGTTTCTACTCTCTTATAACAAAATTCCCCTTTGTCTTATTAAAAAGGTGTGAAATGTGTGATATAAGAATTCCCCTTACAAATTTTTCTCCAAGATGTTCTTGTAAAATTTTCAATCCTGAAAAATCTTGAGACGATGGCGTAATTGAAAGTTTCACCTCGATACCAACAACCTTTCCATCACTCCCTTCAATGATGATATCCACTTCCTGTCCAGTTTGTGAGCGGAAATGATAAAGCCTTACAGGCTTTTTAGACCATGAGGCTTGTTTAAATAGCTCCAAGGTTACAAAGTTTTCAAATACTCTTCCAACAATTTCGTCTCGCTGCCGTAGGATTATTTCATCAATACCTAACAGATGACAGGCAAGACCGGTGTCAACCATAAACAGTTTTGGAGATTTGACCAGACGTTTCCCCAGATTAGATGACCATGCAGGAAGCTCTTGTATAAGAAAAGTTGTTTTGAGAAGTGTCATATAACGAGATAATGTGGCATTTGGAATACCGCTGGTTCTTGATATTTCCGATTGATTGTGTAACGTAGCCATGCGGAAGGCAAGAAGTTTAAGAAGCCTTGGGACAGATGCCATATCTTGAATATGGGATATATCTCTTATATCTCGATCAAGGATTGTTGGATACAAGAACGAAACGCCTTTCGGGCGGATTATTAACACGAAAACGATTTTATAATTTCCTATACAATGAAAAAAATATTTTTAATCGTTTTAATGATAGGAATATCAATAA
>PDZT01000519.1 GCA_002753105.1 Deltaproteobacteria bacterium YD0425bin50
TACCTCTAACCCCCAACCGAAAAATCGATAAAAAACAGCTCATCAGCTCTTGGCAAACACGAAATCATAAAATCCATGATGTGGTTTTACCCAAAGATGAACTTGAA
Organism: Deltaproteobacteria bacterium YD0425bin50; assembly: GCA_002753105.1. Taxonomy (GTDB): domain Bacteria; phylum Desulfobacterota; class Desulfobacteria; order Desulfobacterales; family YD0425bin50; genus YD0425bin50. The sequence goes on from PDZT01000519.1 coordinate 108, forward strand.
CAACAGCTTTTAACGATATGGGAATCTGTCCTATCCATGAATCAGCTCAGTATGCACGACAATTTTTTTGATCTTGGCGGACATAGCATTAAAGCAACGCGACTAATCAGCCGTATTCAAACTCAGCTAGGAATTGAGATCGGGTTGAAAGAAATATATACCTATTCAACCCTAGCAGAACTTGCTGATTTTATCCGTTCTAAAACCCAAGATCATCAAATAGCGATTGGTCATTATCCTGAGCAAGACCATTACCCGTTGACCTATAGTCAACGCCGTATCTGGTTTTTGTGTCAAATGGGTGCAAGTCTTTCTTACAGTATGCCTGCGTGTATTGATATCCGTGGTGATCTGGATATCCATGCGTTCAAATCTGCTTTTGAAACTTTGTCAGCGCGTCATGAAAGCCTGAGAACCACATTTTGTGAAATTGAAGGTGAACCCCGGCAAGTCATTCATGCAGCAATGCCAATTCACTTTACAGTCGTGGATGTTTCTGACGACGATTCGCCAGAACATTGCGTAAACCAGAATATCCAGAATGAAATCGCTAAGCCATTTGATTTGGAACATGGGCCGTTGTTTCGTGTGTATATCTTTATACTTAAGAAACAACAAACTCATCGACATATTCTCCTTGTCAATTTTCACCATATTATTGCAGATGGCTGGTCAATGGGTATTTTAAACCGCGAATTAACCCATAGTTACAACGCACTTGTTTCCTTCACCCCATTGGCTCTGCCAACCCCGAACTTGCAGTATCGGGATATTGCGTTATGGCAGCAAACGCCTGAAGTACAAGAAATCATTTTATCCCAAAAAGCGTACTGGAAATCGAAATTGCAGGGTGAGCTTCCCATATGTGATTTACCTTCTGATTTTCCAAGAAAACACATTCAAACATTTAATGGCAGTTATGTTGAGCAGCTTATTGACCCTGATATCACAACGCAGTTAAGACTTTTTTGCAAAGCCAGACAAGTAACCCTGTTCACGTTTATGGTTGCCATTGTTAAGGTTTTAATTATGCGTTACACAGGCCAAGATGATGTGATTATAGGGACACCGGTTTCTGGGCGCTATCATCCAGATGTGGAAAATTGTGTCGGGTGTCTGATCAATATGCTTGCGTTAAGAGATCAAGTGAATTCCGATACGTTTTTTCATACCTATTTAGAGCATATAAAAAATACGGTTTCTGAAGCCTATGACCATCAACTCTATCCTTTTGATGTGCTTGTGAATGAACTGAATCTTCGTCGGGATTTAAGCCGCTCACCGATTTTTGACGTGGTGGTTTCACTACAGCATGAATCCGAGACATCGCTGTTATTGCATAATCTGATTACCCAATCTTACCCAACGCAATGGCTGACAACACCAACACAAAAATATGACATTGTTGTGAATGTAGTTGAATATGAAAAACAGATTCAGATTCGTCTTGAATACAATTCAGACCTGTTTTTAAAAGAACGTATTGAACGTATGCTGAACCATCTGAACACACTTATGCAAAGCGTTCTTGATAAACCGAATAACTTAATAGGTGAATTAGAAATTCTTACCCAACATGAGTTACACCACTTGGTACATGAATTAAATAACACGCATTTTGAAATAACAAATCGACAATCGACAATCGAAAATCTGAAAATTTATAGTATTGTGGACTGGTTTGAAGCCATCGTAGCTCAATATCCAAATCAAATTGCTGTCGTGTTTAACGATGTGCAGTTGACATACGCAGAACTCAATGCCAAAGCCAACACGCTTGCAGATTACTTGATCCAGACATATTCCATATCCACTGAAGAACCTATAGGGTTGCTCATGGAACGTTCTGATCTTCTTATTGTTGGTATGATGGGTATTTTAAAAGCGAATGCGGCTTTTGTACCTATAGACCCAATTACAGGTACAGATCGGCTGCAATTGATGGTCAACCAAAATCAGTTACGTGTAATTATTACCCAAGATATGTTAGTTCAATTGTTTCAAAATCATCAACATACTTATTCTGATCAAAATCCAAAGATTCGACCCGGTGTTCAGAATCTATGTTATGTTATCTTTACATCTGGAAGTACAGGTCAGCCCAAAGGAATTATGGTGGAACATGCTTCATTGATGAATCTGATTTTTGATTATTTTTGCATTCAACCGAGTGATCGGGTTTCATTAACATGCCGTCATACCTTTGATGTATCTGTATTGGAGATATTTAGTGCATTAGTGTCTGGAGCAACTCTTTTTATTCCGGAAATTCAAGTAGTGATAGACCCGGAAACATACGCTCGTTTTTTATGTGAACATCAGATAAGCTTAACGTATCTTCATCCCATGCATCTTGAAATAATTCAACAAAACCTGAAATCATATCCAAAACGATATTTATCCAAACTATTGATTGGTGTTGAACCTATCCATTTTTCAACTATTACATGGTTTTTAGAACAAGGATGTCAGGTGATAAATGGGTATGGACCAACAGAAACGACTGTTTGTGCAACCTTTTATCGGGTTATGGATGAAATTAAGGCCCAGAGGCAGCCAGAAGTGATTCCGATAGGGAGGCCAGTGGCCAATAATACAATTTATATTCTGGATAAAAATAAAAAACCTGTACCGATTGGTGTTAGAGGTGAAATATGTATTAGTGGAATAGGTCTTGCGCGAGGCTATCTTCATCAGCCAATGGTGACGCAAAAAGCCTTTATTCAAAATCCTTTTGATTTAGAAAAACGGCTTTATCTCACAGGGGATATCGGCTATTTTCAATCTGATGGGAATATCATGTTTTGTGGACGTCGAGACAATCAAGTTAAATTGCACGGG
>PDZT01000520.1 GCA_002753105.1 Deltaproteobacteria bacterium YD0425bin50
AGGTCAACCGCTTGATTCTCGAAGATACGATTAGTGATATTCATTTTTTAAAAAGCGAGATTGGCACATTAAAAGAAAAAATGATCCTGCTTGAACAAGAGATTCCAGCCCGCTTCCAAGAAGCAGATAATTTAGGCCAAAAGGTTACCGGAACATTGGTTAATTCTATAAATGACCTTTACAACAAAATCAGTGTTGTAGAAAAAAAGATTAAAGTTCTCTATTATAAAAAGGAGACTATATGAGACCTATACTACTTGAAAAAAATCAGGAACTCATAGAGGAATTACAAGACACCCATTTTCATAATCAAACTATAGAGCAACAACAGGAAACCAATGAATCCGAATTGACTGAAAAATTCAATATACCAGAACTCAGAGGAATTGAACATCTCAAAGAAGGCGCTTACTCTGTCGATATTGAACAAACGATTTCAAGAATGTTATCCGCTATCAACAGCATGGAGAAACAGCTTGAGAGTGTTTTATCATTAAACGCGCACCTTAAAAAAGAACTGGATGATTCAAAAGACATTATTGCTGAGTTAAAAAAAGAAAAACAGCTTTTAGAAGATATTATTGTCCGTATGGAAGCTGAAATACCGTCAAAACGAGAACTTCAGAATGATATGGATTTGTTAATTGCTGAAAGAAATCATGCACAACATACCATTCTTAATTTGCAATCTGGAGTTGAAAAACTCAAAAATGAGGTGGGTCAATATCAAAAACGAATGATCAGTTTAGAACAGGACAAAAGAGATTCGATCATGGAGAACAACTACATGGAGACCAAAATAAATGCGATTACCACAAAATATACAAAATCTGAAAAAGAAATCCATGTATTAAAAGGCGAAAGACTAGCTCATCTTGAAAAGATCATGACTTTAGAAGCAGAATTGAATAAATCTCTTGAAGAAAAATACAGGCTCTTTAAAGAGTTGAATGATGCAAAAACTGAAATCAAAAAAATATCCAAAAAATCAAAGAGTTAAATTTTAAATTTTATGTATCCACATCGTGAGGGACAACATACTATGAATGAAACGATTACAAATCAAGATAACGCGAAGCTGGATATGAATGAACTCAAAGAGAAAAAAAAGCTGTTTCAGGCAGAAAATGAGACCTACAAGATTCAGATCAAAAAACTGTCAACTGAGATTGATGTATTAACGAATGCGCTAGCATCTGGAAAAGAATATTTGGCAATGTGTGACAATAAAATAAACGCATTTCCAACGACTATTCAAAAAACAAAAACGTATAATGAACAACTGCTGAGTGAAATCAATAACTTAAAGCTCAGAATAAGAACCTCCAGAGAAGATGAGGAAAACTATTTAGCATTAAGAGAAACCTTAACTGAGGAGATTCAGGGTTTAAAAGACGAAAAAACAATTATCGTAAATAAAATCAATACAATGAAAGAAGTGATTAAGGAGATCATATCAGAAAAGAAACGAAATATCCCAAAACTCAAAAAATACGATGAAATACTGAAGGAAACATACAAGTCTGTTCAAGAAACGAAAAGCAGAATGGATATCAATTTAACATTGAAACAAAGAAATTAAAAAAAACAATGCAGCCTAAATTTGAACCCACTACAAGGCCATCTTCAAATTTATTTATTAGCTCATATCAAAATCATCATAACGACTTACAAATACTCATTCAATCGATCAATCAACAAGGGAAAATCTGTGTTCTTTGGAATCATGTTCGTGGTTTTTTAATCAATTATCAATCTAAAATATATCCGTTATCAGAAAATGTTGAAAAATCACTGCTGAGTGACCCAAAAGAAGCCATACGGTTTATCATCAACCGGGATCAAAGCAATGTGGATTATATTTTTGAGGATTTCCATCATTTTTTAGGTAAGCAGGATAGTATTAGTCCTGAAATCGGAGCTATTCGTTCGTTAGTGAAAGACTTATCCATCAGTTTAGAAAACAGACATGAAAAAATTTATTTTTTTGTGCCAGATTCCTATGAATTGCCATTGGAAATGACCTCTTTTTTTAATCATATCAATGGCTCTAAAAAGAAAACAACGAAAGGCTTTCTTGACAAATATGGGGTATTGCTCACTGAACAAAGTGTTATCTCAAGCTTAAAACCCGTTATTGGTGTTGATGATATTATTGAACGTGTCATACAAATATTATCTCAAATGGAAACCAATAATCCTTTACTTATTGGCTGTCCGGGCGTTGGAAAAACGGCTGTCGTTGAAGGCCTTGCAACTGCTTTATTTAATGGGATGGTTCCAGATAATCTAAAACAAAAGATGCTGTATTTGCTCTCATTAAACACATTAGTTGCCGGTACAAAATATCGCGGTGAATTTGAAGAACGGCTTGAAGGATTAATGGATGAAGTGCGTGCTAACAAAGAGAGGATAATTATTTTTATTGATGAAATCCATACGATCCTGAATGCTGGTTCAGCAGAAGGTGGTTTAGGCGCTGGAGACATTTTAAAACCTGTTCTTGCACGAGGAGAATTTCCAATCATCGGAGCCACTACGGTTGATGGCGCTAAAATTTTTCTTAAAGACCATGCGTTTTTCCGCAGGTTTAAAAAAGTCATGATCAATGAACCTTCCACTGAAGAAGCATTTAAGATATTGAAAGGGATTGTTCATTGCTTTGAAAAGCATCATGGTTTAAAAATTGATGATTCAGCATTGATGGCCGCTGTGTATTTAAGCCAAAAATATATTGCTGATGAATATCTTCCGGGTAAAGCGATTGCGCTGATTGATAGCGCAGCGGCATATTGTAAAATGAAAGGAGTGGTTGTAGTGAGAGAACCTGATATTGAATCTGAAATTAAAAAGACAAGACAAACAATCATGCCACGCAGGGAACGTATATGAATGTTCAGGAAAGGTATAAACGGTACACTGAGAAGCGATATGAAATAACAAGTCTT
>PDZT01000521.1 GCA_002753105.1 Deltaproteobacteria bacterium YD0425bin50
ATTCTCTCGTTACTGGCCATAGAAGCGATTTATCAGATCAAAGATTCAGTGCTTGGAAGTGGTGACGAATCGTTGATAGAAGATTGGCGAAAACTGCAGACTTCTGATCACTTCTACTATATGTGTACGAAATGGTTTAACGACGGAGATATTCATGCTTACTTCAGTCCTTACGAAGATCCTTACCAGGCATTTATACACTACATGAATGCGTGGCACGATCTGCGTTTGCGCGCGGGGGGAGTCTAGGAATTGTGAGAGGAAAGAATAATGGCTAGGTCGATCATACTTGGCAACGGAAAATTAACTGTCGGCCTGGATGAGAACGGCTTGGTTCATGATTTTTATTATCCGTACGTAGGGCTTGAGAATTTAACCACCTCTAGAAGCGTTCATCATAAAATCGGTGTGTGGGTCGACGGAGATTTTAGCTGGGTTGACGATGGAAGCTGGGATGTACATTGTGATTTTTCTGACGAAGCGTTAATCTCGGACATTAGTTTTGTAAATAGCCAAAAAGGCGTTGAAATAAAAGTGAATGACTTTGTTGATATTGAGTATGATGTTTTTTGTCGAAGATTGACAGTAAAAAATACAGGTTCAGATCATAAATCCATCAGATTATTTATGCATCAGGTATTTCAGATTTCCAGCGCAGGTCGGGCAGACACAGTTCTATACGAGCCCGCAGAGAGCTATATCTTGGACTATAAAGGTAGGTGTTGTCTGCTTATTTCTGGCAATAACGATGAAGATTCTTTTGACCAATATGCCGTCGGTAACTATGGAATCGAGGGCAAGCAAGGGACTTTCGTCGACGCCGAAGATGGGGAATTATCGGGTCACGCTGTAGAGCATGGCGGGGTTGACTCTGTGGTGCGGTTTTCCTTAGAGCTTGAACCGAATCAAGAAAAACATGTTGATTATTGGGTTATTGCTGATGATTCTCAATACGCTTGCGAGAAACTGCATAAAATACTCAAAGAGAACGGATTATCGGAACGACTGGAAATGAATAGAAAAAATTGGAAAAACTGGTTAGAGAGAAGCGATGAAAAATTTGCTAAACTCCCGCAAAGACAGAGATCTTTAGCTAGAAAATCATTGATGATAATCAAGGCTCACATCGATAGACACGGCGGCATAATAGCTTCGTGCGACAGTAGTATTTATAACTATGGTAGAGATTATTACAGCTATGTTTGGCCCAGAGACGGTGGTTATGCTGTCTGGCCATTAATAAAACTTGGCTACATTCAGGAAGCAAAAGCTTTCTTGAAGTTCTGTGTAGATGTGCAAACATCCGATGGTTATATGATGCACAAATACCAACCGGATAGGGCAATTGGTAGCACGTGGCATCCCTTGGTTCATAACAGACGTAAAGAATTAGCAATCCAAGAAGACGAAACTGCAATATTAATAATTATCTTGGGCGAGTTAAACAAATATTCGAACGAAAAAGAATTTGTCGAGTACGTATATAAAAAACTTGTTATCAAGGCTGCGGACTTTATGATTAATTATGTCGACGCATCTACTAATTTGCCACATGCAAGCTATGACTTATGGGAAGAGAAGTTTCTGACTAATGTTTATACGACAGCCACAGTTTACAGGGCTCTGAATGTAGCTGCAGATTTAGCCAAGGAATACGGAGATGATGATAACTATAAAAATTGGGAAAATGCTGCTATGAAAATGCTAGATCATTATCCATCGTTCGTTAATCCGTCGAAGCAGACATACTACAAAGGATTCCTCCTAAACGATGACGGAACGTTAGATTACGATGAAACAGTCGATATATCGAGTATGTACGGTGTAATAAAATTCGGATACTATCCCGAAGGCATTAATCCTAATGAGCCTTGTCAAAATTTAATTGATATACTCCAATCTGATCAATTTAGCGGGTTTAGTAGATATGAAAAAGATGGGTATTTTATGGTTGATAATAATTACGGCAATCCGTGGCTAGTGACTACGCTTTGGGTGGCTCAGTACTACGCTATGGAAAAAAAATTTGATAAAGCTTATAACCTTATAGATTGGGTAGAAAAAAGGGCTCTAAGTAGCGGGGTGATGCCCGAGCAGGTAGATCCAAGATATGGCACACCGATCTCTGTAACACCTTTGGTCTGGAGCCATGCCGAGTATATCAACACTCTCCTTTGCTTGATGGATTGAATCAGATTTCCCCCTAAATATACTAATCGTCAATGGTATAATGTCGAAATAAGAGGAGTCATTACTATGAGTAACAAGAAAACAATTTTTGCGGCTGTTTTCATATTAGCCGTTTGCGCGGGGATCATAGCTTACTTATTGTCGAGCAATGACAAAAATCAAAATACGCAGCCTGCGAACAATCAAGTAAGCTCAGAACAAAAATCTTCCTACAAATCAGCCTGTGATGTTTTCACTCTCGAAATAGCTAAACAATACTTAGGCCAGAAAGCACGTCCGGGTGATACAAAAGCCAGCAACAATAGTACTGAAGGCGACAATGTAATTAATTCGACCTGTCTCTATGATGGTGGCGAGGATTCGCTGGAATCGAGAAATATACAAGTAACAACGGCAAAAAATGCCACAGGTGAGCAGTGGAACAGGGATGAATTTGAGAATTCCCCGAAAGAAACAGCGGAGTTCAGCGGCGAACAAGCTCCAAATTTGATCAATATAGATAATCTAGGAGAAAAAGCGTTCTGGAATCCTCAGATGGGCCAACTAAACATCCTCCTAGGAAATGGCAAATATTGGATAATCGTTCAAGGCAGTATAAAAGACCAGCAATCGCAAATTGATAAACATAAAGAAATGGCAATCCAGATTCTTGAGAATATAAATAAATAAAAATCAAACAAACTCGTCAAATATATGTCTAGTCTGGCGCTGTGAGATTTTTGTAAAATCCTATATCATTAATAGACAATAAATATA
>PDZT01000522.1 GCA_002753105.1 Deltaproteobacteria bacterium YD0425bin50
TCTTTTCTTGAAACAATTGGAAGTCTTATATAACTACAAATTTTCAGATTTTCGATTTTCGATTTTCGATTTGAAATTTCCAAAAACATCAGAGTCGAAATCGAAAATCGAAAATCGAAAATCGAAACTATTTATTGATCAAGGATAAACGTGATGACAGGTAATAAAAAAAAGACCATACTTGTTGTTGACGACAGCTTAACCATTCGTATGTCTATCAAGGAGCAATTGGAGCCTGAAGATATAGATGTGTATTTAGCAGAAAATGGGAAAAAATGTCTTGATGTGCTTCAACATATTGAGCCGGATTTAATATTATTAGATATTATTATGCCTGAGATGGATGGAATTGCGGTTTGTCAAAAGCTGAAAGCCACTCATCAGTATAAAAATATACCAATACTCATTCTGACTACAGAAACAGATGTTGAAAATAAAGTCAAGGGCTTAAATGCTGGAGCTGATGATTATGTAACAAAGCCGTTTGAAATACGCGAGTTAATGGCAAGAATCAACGTGATCATTCGAAATCAGGAGCTTCAAAAAGAACTTCGTCAGGCAAATCAGAAAATTCTTGAACAGCAAAACTCTGTAATTGAAGAAGAACGACTTAAAGTGCTTCTGCAAATGTCTGGAGCAACTGCGCATGAAATTGACCAGCCGTTAACGGCATTATTGACTCATATTGATTTGATAGAATCCAGTCTTGATAACCCGGAAGATTTGATGCGAAATATCGCCAGTATTAAAGGGTTAGGCAAAAAAATATCAGACATTGTAAAAAGTATTCACAACATTCAGAATGTTCATCAGATTACTGCTATTGGTGTGGGTATGAGTGAACCTCATGATCCATCACTAAATCAATATTCGACGATATCCATATTATCTGTAGAAGGCTCTGATGAAGACTTTTTAAAAATTCAACTGCATTTGCAAGAGATTGAAAATATGGTGTTAAAGCGTGCGATTAATATTAAGCAGGCCATTCAGTGTATTGAATCTGAACCTTACGATGTTGTTTTTTTAGACCATATTCTTCCTGATGGCAACGCTCATGACTTTTTCCAGTTTCTTGGGTCAAAAAATTTAGATATACCTATTATTGTGATTACAGGTCACGGCGATGAAATGATCGCTTCACAAATGATTCAGGCTGGCGCCTATGATTATATATCTAAGGAACGGGTGAATGAACTCACGCTTAAAAATAGCATACATAATGCATTGACCAAATTTCATTTAAAACAGGAAGTTAAGATAGCCATGCAAAAAATGGCTCAAATGGCCATTAAAGATGAACTGACTACGTTGTATAATCGAAGATATTTTGATGAAGCACTTCAACGTGAAACATCCCGAGCCTTACGTTATTCCAATGAATTGATACTTTGTGTACTTGATTTAGATCATTTTAAACGAGTGAACGATACATACGGCCATCAGGCTGGTGATATGGTATTATCAAGAATGGGTAAAATGCTTAAAGATAATTTCCGTCAAAGTGACTTGCTATGTCGTTATGGCGGTGAAGAATTCGGGCTAATTTTCCCAAATACCTGTATAGAAAATGCCTTCAAAGTATGTGATCGTTTTCGCAAAGAACTTTCACAGGTTCAGTTTGATTATAAAGGAAGTGTGTTTTCTATGACATCAAGTATTGGTATCTCCAATTTAAGCACAACAAAGTATAAATCACCTGAAGAACTCATTTGTCGAGCTGATAAAGCTCTCTATATAGCCAAAGGAACAGGTAGAAACCAAGTCATCTGTTATAAAGATGATCATGACCCAGAAGCGTTATGAAAAACAATTCCGCCTTGATTTTCGTTTTAGCCAAATGATCATAATGTATGATGTAGGGGCGAACCTTGTGTTCGCCCTGATTAAATGGCGATGACAAGCATCGCCCCTACAATTCTCTCACGACAAGGAATAATGTCTGGCCGAAACAAAGATCAAGGCCGACAATTCATTCTAAAAAAGTAAAAAAATAAAAATCAAAGAAAATAGAAGGAAATAGGTGGTTTTAGAAGATATGACTTTTGAACATATTATGAACAATTTTTATCAAGCTTTTAAATATTGATTAAAACTATAAAATTATAAAATGAATAGCACAATGACTGTTTATAGAGATTAGAAAAAAAACATTATAAATCAAATGGTTATTGTGGTTTCACAAATCTTTCAAAATTCACCTTAAGCATCCACTATCTGATTTGACTTCATATCATAAACCTTCTATAAGTTTTCTCATCTTCAATCGCTTCATTAAAAATTTTTAAATAATCAATAATTTATAACAATTTCACAGGATAATTGGGAACAAAGTCTTGCCCAATTTATTTGTTGGGAGAATAATACATGGAGAGTACTTGGAATTTAGCTAAAGAAATACTTAAAGAACGTATTCCAGTCCATAACTATCATATATGGATTGAGCCGCTCGTATTTAACCGTTTTAATGATGAAGGTATTGTACTGTCCTGTCCGAATTCTTTTTATAAAAAACGAATTTTTGATAATTACAGCAACTATATTATAGAAGCATTGAGTAAAACATCTGGAAAACCCTATAAGTTGTATCTCGAAATCGACGAACGCGTTGAGGTTATAAGCAAGAATACACCTATTATTACTTCACGTCAATTGAACCTAAGTGAAATTGGAATACGCGTTGATAGCGGAAGATTTTTACGCAAAGACTTTACGTTTGACAAGTTTGTGGTGGGTAAAAACAATGATTTTGCTTTTTCTGTTGCGAAGTCACTTGCTTCAAATACATCTCTCACAGGGAATTCGATTTTATTACAATCAAAAACGGGTCTCGGTAAAAGCCATCTTTCTCAGGCGATTGGTCATCATATTCTTACTGAAAATCCGGGAAACAGGATTTATTACGTTACTGCTGAAGATTTTACGAATGAATTATTTCAATCCATA
>PDZT01000523.1 GCA_002753105.1 Deltaproteobacteria bacterium YD0425bin50
GTATTTGCCTATCAGGGATTTCAGGTGGAGGTGTGTAAATTGCTAGAGCATAAACACTGTAGTTTTTGTCATTGGGTACATGTACAGAAAAATTGAATTCCATATATCCATGTTGATCAGTTAGAATTTTACGTTCTTTTCTGGAAATACCATCAATCATTATTTCAGACCGGATGTACCCTTGATTCATCGTTGCTATACCATCAAATTCAGACACAACGGCACTGACTTCAATCTCGGCTTTTCCCTGAATTCCTCTGCCATCAATCACAGTTATTTCGTATATTCCAGATTCTTCTGAAGAAATATACCCAACATGCTTTCCATTATGGTTCGATAACGTTCCACAGTCAGTTGCCCATTCATACGGTTCTGAACCTCCATCAACAAAAAAATTGACGACTTCACCCGGATGAATGAAAGTTTTTTCAGGTGTAATCTGAAGCACATCGTCAATCACCAAGACTTCTCCAACACACACATTGCCTGAAGCATCTTTTACTGTTACTTCATATTGTCCTGTATTTTCATATCTCTTTGAAAAATACCGTCCTGTAACTGAGCTTTCCCAGACATAAGGTTCTTGTCCACGTGATGCAGAAAAAAAGACCTCATCTCCAACGGTTGCGATCACCTTCACTGGACTAATGATTAAATTCCCTATCACATTTACGCTTGATTTACTCTGATTTCCAACACTATCTTTTAATATTACCTCGTAATTACCTGTTTTTGTTGGAGCTGTAAAGTTTGCAGTATTTTCAGTGGTCTGTGATATATCTCCTGATTGAACTGACCATGTATATTGCGGTTTTCCCTGAGCTGCTTTAAACTGAACTAGTTCATTAGCCTTCATGGTTATATGAGAAGGCGAAATGATCGGAACAGATACAACTTTCACAATTGACATCGCTGTTGTCCTTGCATCCTGCACAATAATTTGACTCTCACCTTCTTCCATTGGGGGCGTAAACATAATTTGGGCATCGTTACCTTGAATCGATGTCAGAGTCCCGCTTGTCTGGTTCCACTTCAATGGAAAAGTGCCGCCAAGAGCTGTAAATTCAATCCCTTTACGATCACCTTGGTGAACTATAACAATCTGAGGTGTTAAACTCAAATCCAGACTAACGTTGAGTTTGCTCTCGGCTGTTTCCCCAGCACTATCTTTTACTGTTACCGTAACTTCCCCTGTTACATCTGGTGCAATATACGTTACTTTTTCTCCCTGAAAGGTCAGAAGTGTTCCTGAACTGACAGTCCATGTATATCCGCCTTTTCCACCTAAAACGCTTAACTCTTTATGTTCACCAAGTCGTAACGTCATTTCCGAAGGATTTATCGTAAGCGGATTCATGTTTATAATATTAATAGTTGCTAATGCAGTCTGATTAAATGCATCTGTTACACTTAGAATCGTTTTGCCTGCGGTTGCTGGAGACACAAAATGAATTGAGTGTGGCCTTTTTTAGTTTTAGAATTAACCATTAGCGACTTTTAGCAAATTGTAATCATCAGCATATTGAATGCCATCCAATACATTTTTGTAAAGCTGGCTTTTGATTAATGATCTATGTGTTTTCCAATATTCATCCCAATCGCCGCTTGTATATACAGATCTTAAAAGTAAAATTGATTCCGCCCCATCAATTGACCATCTCCTGCCTGTTCCTTCCATTCTATCCTTTACTGTATGACTACATGTAGATTCCACTACTCCGCTACCAATAGGATAGCCCTCACGTAGATACTCATCATATCGCATCCATTGATAATGGTTTTCAAAATATATTGTTGCATCTCTGATTGCCTTTATTTGCGAATTTTTTAATTTGCCTGACAGTAATAATTTATCTAAATTTAAAAATACTCGATATACATTGCCTTTTAGGATCAACAATAAGTTATCATACACCCATTTTTTTGCTTCTACTGTTTTTTCTCCGTACATTGCGTTTCCCACATTCCACAAGTATTCGCTTACATGGATAATATCTAAAATCCCAACCCATTTTAAATCCACTAACAACAATGAAACAAGATTCCACAAACAAAGTGCCCCATCCATTACCACGACTAATTTTTTATTATTATCCTGAATCCTTTTGCGTTTATCCTCAATTATTTCCTGCATAACCTCTTGTTTTGACCGTTCAAGACTTGCCATTCGACGAATATTTTGTGCCCTTATGACCGGCTTTTGATCCCCATCTTTCTTGTCATCTGATTTTGCTTTTTCTGGATATATCAAGTTCAATGCAATTTCCTCAGGCGTTCGTTTATTTTGCTTTGTTGTATAACTCACTCCGACAATCGCTTCTTTTTTCTTTTGCCTCTTTTCACCTTTTCCCAACCGACCTTGCAGTTTGGCAGCTTCACTTTTAATCACAGGAACTCCTTTGCCATCGAAACCCACTACATGAATTTCTTCCTCACTCTCTGATGCTGGGAACTCCTTATTTTGATAGAAAGCCTCGTAAGAATCGATAGATTCCCGTCCGATTGTTTCAAATCGACTTTTTTTGATATCTAATCCCAAAGTCTTTTGTAATGTTTCGGATGATTCCTCAAACGATTCCTGAATACTGCACAAATCCATCAATTCCTGCAACAAATAGGAATAACAACGTTCTGGGAAATTTACCATTGCATCTAAAGGCATAATTCCTTCATGCTCTTCTTTCCGATAACAAGTACGAGGGACTTTTACTTTTCCAAAGATTGAAAAATAATCTCGTTCATAAAGTTTCCGTTTGTCTTTTATTAGAATCACCTCAGTTTCAATCTTTAAGTTTTCTCCAACATCACCAGTGCCTTTAACAGCAAAATAACCTTTCATAGCTGTCAAACCAATTTTCATTACTCTTTTAAAAATTTCTTTCTCAATTTCATAGGCTTCCATATCTTGGGCACTAGCGGCAATATATTT
>PDZT01000524.1 GCA_002753105.1 Deltaproteobacteria bacterium YD0425bin50
GTGGTATGATATTTCATACTATCAGTTTGAAGTAGAACAGAACAAAGATAGCGACCCCAATAAATGCTATTCATATTTTGATTTAGTGAATGCGCAAAAAATAGTAAAGGGTTGGGACACAGTCCCGATTCGCAATGTCACCAACGGAATCTTCATCGATAAGCTAGACTATACGTTTTACGAAAAGGATACATGGAAAAATCTGGAAGACACAACCAATGAACTGATTCTGTTTAAACTGAGGGATTTTGAACGGCTGAATATTACACGACAGCCTAATCTTTTAACTGAAGATTACACGCTGACAAATCCAAACGACTGTCCTGTGATTGCTATCGTATTTAAAGACAATATTGACCATCATCAGAGATTTACAATTGCAGCAAAGAGTAGTTATTGGATTACTGCAGATACCTTATCGAATATTGGATGTGTGTATGGTGAAAATTATTTCATATACATTGTAGATGCCGTGCTTGGTGAATATATGAAATACAAAGGTTTACCCAGTTTAGCAGACACCCTAAAAAACCTTGCCCAAAATCAAAATTTAACGCTCGATGAATTTGTGGCTAAATATGGAGCAGAAAGCGTATCTTTAAGTCAGAAATCTCCGTATGCGTTTATTCAGGTGTTCAATCCATTGTTCATGGGACAAACCAATACAGCTCCAGAAATTCTCAACTTCAGCGCAGATGTCAGAGAAGGCATGCCGCCGTTGACCGTAACCTTTACATACAAGGCGATGGATGCTGAAGACGGTGAAAGTCTGAGGGGCAGTATCGATTTTGGTGATGGTGTTATTTCGCCGCCATTATCCGTAACCAATGATGAAACAATCACCCATATTTATAAATCTGAAGGTGATTATTTGGCTTCATTTGAGGTTGTAGATGCTGGAAAAAAAACAGCGAATAAGGATATCGTTATCTATGCAGTCTCATCCGATTTGTCTGCAGAAGTCATTGTTTCTCCATCCACACTTCCCGTCAAAGAAAAGGTTACCGTTACCGTTAAGATTGACAGCGGAAATCCACCCTATACTGTGGACATTGATTGGGGCTTGCTGAATCCGCCTACACATCACACCATTACTGGCAATGCCGCGTTTACGACGAGTTATACGAATGCCGGAACGTATAATATCGTGGTTTCGATTACAGATGCGGCGGGTAAAACGTATAAACAAACCGAGCAGGTTACAGTAACCAATTATCCATCATCAACTGCAACCGCAAGCGTGCTTACGAAATGGACAACTCAGGCGCATGATGTGGATAAGGAATACAGAGAATATAACATCCCGATAACCTTAACTCCAAGAGATGCGAATGGCACAACGTACTACGAATATGCAACCAGTTGGGTACCTCAACCGACAGAAGATCATTTTTGGGTCAAGTATCACTTGCCTGTGCCGTATCACGGCATTGATTTAAGTAAAAAAGTGCGCTTGACGGCAATGCTGAAAGAATCCTCCATGCCTCATTTTATTCGCGAATTAGGCTTGATTACCGATACCAAAGCCATTGCGTCTTTGTTTATCGATCGCTATTATAATGGATCAGGAATTTTTAGGGTAACACAGCTTACGGATGGAAAAGTTCTGACCAACCAGAATGTTCCGAAGTTAGCGGATCAGGTAAACCCCAAAGACCCGAATCTGTTTTACACCTATGCCATAGAAATCGTTCAAGGCGCTGTGATTGTTTACCGAGTCAGCAATGATTCGTATGTGGAATTGTTTCGATATTCTGATGCCTCGATTGGGAAATACCTGAATGAAATTCAGGTTGCGTTTTTGGGAAACGGCAAATTCATTTTCAGCGCATTGGAATATGACAAAGACGGTAACGGCACTTATGAGGATACTGAGTTGATGGTGCTGAATACGCTGGATCAACAGGTGGAATGGTCGTCAGTAGTAGATAAAACTGCAATATCGGGCCCATTTACCAACAGTCTTGGGATGACTTTTGTGAAAATTCCAGCAGGTACGTTTATGATGGGAAGTCCGTCAGGGGATAGAAATGCGTATAGCAATGAGTTCCCTCAGCATCAGGTAACGTTGACTAAGGATTATTACATGCAGGCTACAGAAGTAACCGTAGGGCAGTGGTGTAAGGTAATGGGCTATGAAGATGATTACATATACTTTCATAAAACTTGTTGGAATTCGGATGAGGGGATGAAAAATTGTCCTATAATGAACATAAGTTGGAATAGAATTCAGTTATTTATTAGTAAGCTGAATGCAATGGATAAATCACGCCAGTATAGATTGCCTACAGAAGCAGAATGGGAACGGGCATGCAGAGGAGGCGCAGTAAACACAACTAATTTTTATTTCGGCGATTGTTTGTCCACGCAACAAGCGAATTATAGTACGGATTATTATAGTACACAGTATTCGAATTGGAGTTACTATAAAATATGTCCATGGTATAGCGGATCTGTAGGTGGAACTGTATTTGTAGGAACTTATACACCAAATGCTTATGGACTTTACGATATGCATGGGAATGTAAATGAATGGTGTCAGGATTGGTATAATGATACTTATTATAGTATTAGCCCAACAATTGACCCTAAAGGACCTGAAGTTGGAACCCGGCGTGTTATTCGTGGCGGGTCTTATTTCTTTGGTCCAACTAATTCTCGGTCAGCTTATCGAAATAAAGATAGCTATAGTATGATTGATACTGGTTTTCGCCTCGTAGCCGACTGAGTATGAATCACGGATTGTCACGGATTAGGGGATTTCACGGAGTCTGAACCTTGTTTCACATGATTTAAGGATTAGCCTGAGTTGAGTATTGAATCGGTTAATCCTTAAATTGTTTTTGACCTCATTCTGATCTTCAGGTATAATTGATTCAGCTTGATTTTGCGCAGACCAATGCGGGAAAAAATAACCGTCATTC
>PDZT01000525.1 GCA_002753105.1 Deltaproteobacteria bacterium YD0425bin50
TAAAGAGAAAATTTTTTTTTTTTTTTTCCAATATGTCTTTTGATTTCCTCAGCCTGTGACCCTATATCAAAACCAGATACCGTTCCCTCACCGCTAGTAGGCTGCAGCAATCCGCATAACATTCGAATTGTTGTGCTCTTTCCAGCGCCATTCGGGCCAAGAAATCCAAAAATTTCTCCGCGATTGACATCAAAACTGACTCGGTTGACTGCAATAAAATCACCAAAACAACGGGTTAGATTTTTAACACGAACTGCGAAATCCTGTTTTTCAATTCGATGAGCTGAAGTGTTCAAATTTGATTCAGTTGCAGTGGGCTTCGAGTGAGAAACATCCTGCTGGTCAGCTAAAACATCAATAAATACATCTTCTAAAGAAGGAATGGCGGCTTTCATGTCTTCATACTGAAGATGTGCAGCGTTGATTATTGTCTTTGCTTTTTCCTGCGTATCGCCCAAATCCTGACATACTACATGAACTGTATCACCAAACAAGCTGATATTATGAGACTGCAACTGAGTAGTGAGCAACTGACGGATAGCTCTGGATTCTGAACTTCGAATGCTCAGAATATTCCCCCGCATCAGTTTTCTCAATTCTAAAGGCGTTCCTGTGGCTAAGAGTTTGCCATGATCTAAGAGACCGACACGATTACAGCGTTCAGCTTCATCTAAATAAGCAGTTGTAACGAGTATTGCGACATTCTCTTTTAACAAACGATATAAAATTCGCCAAAAATCCCTTCGGCTTACTGGATCAACTCCATTGGTGGGTTCATCCAATAATAATACATGAGGTGTATGAATCAATGCACAAATAAGCTGTAATTTTTGTTTCATGCCGCCAGAAAGATTACCTGCCCGGCGTTTTTTAAAAGGCTTCATGTAGCTGAAATTCAGTAATTCATCAATGCGATCTTCTCGTTTTTTCTTGGGAACTCCATATAAATCCGCATAAAAATCAATATTTTCCTGCACGGTTAAGTCTAAATACAAGCTAAACCGCTGGCTCATATACGCGATATGTTCTTTGACTTCCCGTGCTTGCTTGCTGACATCATACCCATCAATCCATGCATGACCACTGGTTGCATCCATAATACTTGAAAGCATTCTCAGTGTGGTAGTTTTTCCTGCACCATCCGGGCCTACAATTCCAAAAATTTCTCCCGGATAAACGGCTAAATTCAAGTTATCTACTGCTGTCAGATTATGAAATCGCTTGGTTAAAGCTTCAGCAAGAATGGCTGGTTTAGGGCTTGACATAGTATTATTTTCGATTTTCGATTATTAACCTATAGACTTTCAGATAATTAATTTCACAAGGCTAGAGGGAGGAGATAATACATTTTAGTATATCTCCGACCGATAACGCCGTGAAATTATTTATCTGAAAGTCTATATTACCATAACGATGATCATCAATTCATAATTCGAGCATCAGCCGGCATACCCGGTTTAAGTTCCATAGTTGAATTGGGGATATCGATTTTAATCCTGTACATAAGCTTTTCTCGTTCTTCAAATGTCTGTACAGCTTTAGGTGTAAATTCAGCCTGACTACTAATAAAATGAATTGTCCCCTTATACATTTTATCGGGAAATGAATCTGTTTTCACTTCAGCCATATCGCCATATTTTATTTTTCCGATATATTTTTCGCTGATATAGGCTCTCAGCCAAGGCCGTTGCACTGCACCAATAGTTACAACAGGTGATCCTGTATTTAAGTATTCACCGGGTTCAACAGATTTACTCAATACCACGCCATCAATAGGCGCGAAAAGTTCTGTATAGGTAAGTTGTTGCTGTACCTGACGAATATAGGCTTTAGCGATATTCACCTGTGCCTGAGCTTGCTCAATTGTTTCTTTTCTAGGGCCTGATTTGATAAGCTCATATTCTGCTTGTACCTGATTAAGAATGGCTTCAGATTTTTTTATTTCTTCTGTTCGAGCCCCTTCTTGCAAAAGACTAACAATCGCTTTAGCCCGTGTTACCTGAGCTTGTGATTCCTGATTTGCATGTTGTGCAGTTTCGTATTTAGTGCGGTATAATTCATAATCATGCAAACTTACACTGCCTGCTTTGAATAGAGACTGAAAACGATCAAAATCTGATTTGGCTTGCGCATATTGTGTAGCGGCTGAACGTGACGCTGCCAAAGCACGATTCAATTCTGCTTGTACTTCTGTGATTTCCTGTGAACGGTTTCCATTTTTTAATTCATCAAAAGTATATTGTGCCTGCAACACTCTTGCGTTTGCCCTTCGAATGTCCTCTTGACGGCTTCCTGCTTCAAGTTCAGCCAACACAGCTACGGCATGAGATAAGCTCGCTTCAGCATGACTAACAGCGAGTTTTTGATCGATAGATTCAAGTTTTGCAACAAGTTGGCCTTGTTTGACAGTTTCTCCTTCATCAACATAGCGTTGTTCCAATCTTCCCGGAATCTTAAAACTTAATACAACTTCAGTAATTTCAATATTACCTGAAACCAATACTGATTTTGACGCAACTGGTTCACGA
The DNA here is from genome assembly GCA_002753105.1 of Deltaproteobacteria bacterium YD0425bin50. Taxonomy (GTDB): domain Bacteria; phylum Desulfobacterota; class Desulfobacteria; order Desulfobacterales; family YD0425bin50; genus YD0425bin50. The sequence continues at coordinate 2,529 of PDZT01000525.1, forward strand.
AAATAGATAATAGAAGAAATGATAATGAGAATAACTATCACTGGGATAACGAATTTTAAACGTTTTTTCATGACCCTCCTCAAACTATAAATTTTCAGTTTCCAGCAAAATTAACATTATTATGATCATATTTTATTTATTAACACATTTTAAGGATTTTTCAATAACCTATTGAATATATGATTGACAGAACCTAGTTCAAACGGTAACGGTAATTGTAAACAAAGACGAGTTCAGGCAAATTGTAGTAACTTTCAAAAATTCTTTACGTCAATTCTCTATTCATACATACTAACAAATTATGCAGCCCGTTGACCCAATTCAAGCCATTAATTTGATAAAAAAAAATCGTGATAACTTTATTACATATAATGTCGCATGCTTGCGTGAAC